>NZ_CAMPHH010000354.1 GCF_946885855.1 uncultured Actinotalea sp.
CCCCCCCTCCCCCCCCCCGTCTAATGCGTGGGCAGCGTCTGATGTGTTTAAGTGACCGCGTCCACCGGGCGGCGGGGGCCGGGGGGGTCGTGGCGGCGTTGGAGCTGCGCGCGCAGCGCGGCGGGCCCGAGCAGGCGGGCCCGGGCGGCGACGAGCTCGACGGCCAGGGGGAGCCCGTCGAGCAGGCGGCACAGGTCCACCACGTCCGTGCGGTTGGCGTCCGTGAGCGTGAAGTCGGGACGGACGAGCCGGGCCCGCTCGACGAACAGCAGCACGGCGTCGGCCTCGGGCGGGGACCCGCCGCCGTCCGCCGACGACGGCGGGGCGGTGACCGGTAGCGGCGCGACCGGCACCTCGCGCTCCCCGGTGAGGTGGAGCGGACGGCGGGAGGTGGCGAGGACGCCGACCCCTGGCCCGGCGTCGACCAGGGCCCGCACGACCCACGGGGCGTCGGGCAGCTGCTCGAGGTTGTCCAGGACGAGCAGGACCCGGCGGTCCGCGAGCCGCTCGAGCAGCGCGGGCGCCGAGCGGTCGTCGTCCGCGACGCCGAGGGTGTCGGCGAGCGCCGTCCACAGGACCTCGGCGGTCCGCGCCTCGGCGAGCGGGACGAAGTACACGCCGTCGGGGTGGTGGTCCCCGGTGCGCGCGGCCGCGGCGAGCGCCAGCCGGGTCTTGCCCGTCCCCGCGGGGCCGGTGAGGGTCACGAGCCGGGTCGCCGGGTCGGTGAGCAGCGTGTCCAGCGCCGCGAGCTCCGCCGAGCGACCGACGAGCGAGGTGACCGGGATCGGGAGCGTCGAGGGAGACCCCAGGCTCCTCAACCGCGGGAAGGCGGCAGGCAGCCCGTCCACGCAGAGCTGGAGGACGTGCACCGGCTCGGCCAGGTCCTTGAGGCGGTGCCGCCCCAGGTCGCGGTAGTGCACGCCGGGCACGGGGTCGCCCGCGACGACGGCGTGCGTGGCGGCCGTCAGCACCACCTGGCCACCGTGCGCGCTCCCGGCGACGCGTGCGGCGCGGTGGACGTCCATGCCGACGTAGCCGTCCTCGTGCCGGCTGGGCTCGCCGGTGTGCAGGCCCATCCGCACGCGCACCCGGACGCCGTCCGGCCACGCCGTCCGGGCCAGCTCGAGCTGGGCGTCCCGCGCCGCGCAGACGGCGTCGCGGGCGGCCGGGAAGACGACGAAGAAGCTGTCGCCCTCGGTCCCCAGCTCGTGGCCGCCCCACCGACGGAACGCGCCGCGCAGCACGCGGCGCTGCGCCGAGACGACGTCGGCGTAGCGCTCGCCCAGCCGGGCGACCAGGCGGGTCGAGCCCTCGACGTCGGTGAACAGGAGCGTGACCGTGCCGGTGGGCAGGTCGGTCGTGACGGTCATGGCGGCTCCGGGTCCGGCGCGTCCGGACCATTGCAGCACGTCCGGGGTTCTCAGGGGAGGTCCCTGCGCTGGTCGTCGGGGCGGGACGGCCCTACCCTGGCCCCACCTCGGGCTGCCGGGCGGGCCGCGTGACGGCCGGGCAGGCGCAGGTCGAGGCAGGGCTCGTGGTCCCGTCGCGCAGGGAGGCGCCGTCATGAAGGTCACGATCAGCTCCAAGGACCCGCTCGAGCGGACGGTCGCCGTCGTCGAGGCGCTCTACGGCGTGCGGCTGCAGCAGGTCTCCGGCGGTGGGCAGGGCCCCGCGCACGACGCCGCCGAGGTCGACTGGCCGGCCGAGGAGGGCCAGGGCGCGACGAAGCCGCGTCACGGCTGAGCAGCTCAGCGCGTCCCGCCGGCCGTGCACGCGCTCAGTCGGCCGATCATGGCGTGGTGGACGGCCGTGACGAGCTCGCGGTCGTGGGTGACCGCGAAGTCGAACTCCCGGTCCAGGTCCTCCGCCGCGACGGTGTCGCACTCCCGGGCGACGAGGGCGACGCTCTCGTGCGCGCCGAGGACGCTGACGGTCCACTCGCGCGCCAGGGGGTCGCTGCGGCGCAGGTGGGCGCCGCGGACGTGCGGCGCGACGTCGTCGGGCATCTCCTCGCCGAGCACCGCGACGAAGGGCAGCTGGGCGCCGAGCTCGGTGTAGCGGGCGAGGCTGAACGGGGTGAGGTGGCGCCGGTGCTGGAAGCTGGCGAGGAGGACCGGCGGGACCCGGGCGGCGCGCGCGGCGTGCTCGATGGTGCGGGTCACCGGCAGCAGGAGGCGCTTCGGCGCGCGCTCCACCGTCCGCACGCCGGACACGATCTCGTAGGGGCTCGCGGTGAGCACCTCGCCGAGCGGCCGCGGCCGGACGCCGCCGTCGACGACCGCGGTGGGCACGTCCGCGGGACGGCCCCAGAACCAGCCCTGACCCCAGGTGGCGCCCAGGACCCGGGCCTTGACGAGGTCCTCGGGGTTCTCGATCCCCTCGGCGATGACCTCGGCCCCGGCCTCCTCGGAGTACGCCCGGATGGCGCCCGTGACGGTGACGGTGGCCGGGCGGGACGCGTGACGCAGGAGCTGGAGGTCGAGCTTGACGATCTCGGGGCGCAGGATCGGGATGAAGGCGAGGGACTCCTTCTCCGCGCCGACGTCGTCCAGGGCGATCGCGCAACCGGCGGCGCGCAGGGCCTCCGCGCCGGCCAGCATCCCGGCCGGGTCGACCGCCAGGGCGCGCTCGGTGATCTCCACGACGACCGAGGTCCGCTCGAGGAGGGGCTGCAGGGCCCTGAGCAGGGCCGGTCGCGCCGTGCCCAGCGTGGACGGCTCGACGTTGATGAAGACGGTCCCCACGCCGTCGGGCGCTCCCGCGGCCGCGGCCGCCACCGCGGCCAGGTCCAGGTCGACCAGGCGGTCGTCCGCGCGGGCCGCGTCGAGCAGGTCCAGCGGGGACAGGCCGGCGTGCGGCCCGTGGCCGCGCATGAGCGCCTCGTTGCCGACCGGGCGTCCCGAGGCGAGGTCGACGACCTGCTGGTAGACGCTCCGGACGTGCCAGGCGGCGCGGTCCGCCCCGTCGAGGGTCGGCGCAGCGAAGGAGGTACGCGAGTCCACGTCAACGGATCGGGCG
>NZ_CAMPHH010000355.1 GCF_946885855.1 uncultured Actinotalea sp.
CCCCCGAGGGTCACGGCGTCGGGCGGGGTGGGTCTGGCCATCACCGACGCCGTGACCCTCGGGGGCGGCCGGGTCCTGGTCAGCGCCGCGGCCGAGGACACCCCGGACCCGCGCGACGACGGGCCGGTGGTCGGGTCCGCCCTGGCCGTCCTCACCGACGACGGCGCCGTGCTGGCCGAGGAGGCGCTGCCGCGCGTGGACGGCCTCGTGCCCAAGGTCGAGGGCCTGGCCCTGGAGGAGTGCGACGCGCGGGGGGCTCGCGTGCTCGCGACCCTCGACGCGGACGACCCGGCGGTGCCGTCGTCGGCCGTCACGTTGCGCGTGACCTGGTGAGGGACGTTGGGCCCCTCCCGGCGGTGGTCACCCGAGGCGGACGATGGGGGCGTCGAGCTGCCCGGGAGGGGTCATGGCGCACCGCGTCCGCACCGTCGCCGTCATCGCAGCCGTGGTGGGAGGGGCGGCCGCGCTGGGGAGGGCTCGCGAGCTCCGGGCCGAGAGGTCCCGGCAGGGTCGGTCCCGCGGGCCGGTGGAGGCGTCACACCCACCGCGGGCGATGGTCCGGGCGGTCAACCCGTTCATGCGGTGGCTGCTGTCCTCGCCGGGTCGCGCCGGGAGGGCGGAGGGCGAGCTGATGCTCCTGCACGTCACTGGCCGGAGGACCGGGCGGACCTACGACATCCCGATCGGTTACCACCGCGGGACGGACGGACGGCTCGTCGTCGTGACCGACGCCCCGTGGCGGCTCAACCTGCGTGACCTGCCCGACGTCGAGGTGACGCTCCGGGGGGTCCGTCGGCCCGCGCGGGCGGAGCTCGTCGAGGACCCGGGCGCGACGGCCGACGACTACCTCAGCCGGATCGACAGGTCCCGGCCGAGGGCGTCCGCGCGGCGCGCCGGCCTCCGGCTCTCGGAGGACCGCGTGCCGACCCGCGAGGAGCTGGTCGACGTCGCGCGGCGTGAGCACCTCTGCACCATCCAGCTCGCCGTCGCCGACGCGGACGCTGCCGACGCCGCCGACGCCTCTGCGGCCGCGTGAGGGGCAGGTGACGGCGCCGGGTGCTCGTCGCTTCCGGTGGGCCCCGTGGGGCTCGAACCCACAACCGACGGATTAAAAGTCCGCAGCTCTACCGATTGAGCTAGAGGCCCGGGACAAGCAGACATTCACTGAGACAGCCCGAGACAGAACGTTCGGGAGAAACTCGGGGCCCGCTGCCCGGGGTACAGGTTACGCAGGCATCTCCTCCGGGCACCGCAGGCGTGGGCCACGCCGGGCGGAGGTCGACGACGGCATGCCGGTCAGCGGTCGCGCAGGGTGTCGCCGAGGGCTCCGCGGGTGGCGAGCGGGGAGAGCGCGAGGGTCAGGAGCAGGCCGAGGAGCGCGGCGGCGGTGGCCTGGGAGGCGGCGGTCGTGACGAGCTCCTGCGTCGCTCCGGTGCGTGTCGCGGCGGTGTGGACCAGCGCGCCGAGGAGGCCGCCGGCACCCCCGAGACCGGGGGCCAGACCGGGGCAGAGCCCCGCGCCGGCCCGCGGCACTCAGCGCGGGGTGTACCGGACCGGGTGGCGGTACCGCTGCTGGAACGCGCCCGGCGGCTGCGCGGACGTCGTCTGGTACGAGACGTACAGGGCTACGGGCCCGCCGAGGCGCTGCTCGAGGTCCGCGACCCGCCACGTCATCTGCCGCTCGGCGATCTCGTTGACGACCAGCTGCCCGTCGTCCCGCTTGCTGATCGCCAGCAGCGCGATCGTGCTCCACCCGGTGCTCGGGGCGGACCGCGCCGCAGGGACGGCGGTGACGACCCAGCCCACCCACGACCGGCCGACCGTCGGCAGGTAGCGCGGCAGGTGGTCCAGCAGGTCCGCCAGCAGCAGCCCCAGGTGCGCCGCCGGGTCGTACGGCAGCAGCAGCGGCTCCGGCTCGTCCCCGTTGGCGACCGCGCCCCGGGTCACGGGGATCGTCGTCATGCTCAGCCCCCTTCTGCCGGGTGAGATCCGTCACCGCCCGGTGTGTGCGTGCCCTACCGTGCCAGGTCCGCGCCGCGGCGCACACCTGCGGACGACCCAGGCCGTGCCGAGCGCCAGCGGTGAGACCGGCGCCCCCGGCACGGTGCGCGTCACCGCACAGCACCCACGCCATCCGCGTCAGCAACGGGGGGTGGGCGAACTCGTGGGAGACGACCGCGGCGCCCTCGGCATCGCGGACCTCGAACCGCCCGTCGTCGCTCGCCGGCGTGCAGCCGCCGACGGCGAGGAGCAGAGCCGCGCCGGCCGTCGCCGTGATCCGCGCTCCGGTCCCCGTGGCGGGGAGTGTGGCAGGGATCAGGTCCGCGGTCCGGCGGGCTCGCGCGGCCCCACGTCGGTGGGCTCGCCGGGGCCCATGTCCAGCCGGAACGGCGGATACTGGTCGGTCATGAGCGACACGTAGACGCCCACCCGGTACAGCCACCGGTTCAGGCCGACGACCAGGTCGTGCACGCCGCGCAGGTAGCGCCCGCTGAACAGCAGCACGACGCCGAGGACCAGCACGAGGATCCCGATGAGGCCCGTCTGGGTCTGGTAGTGCACGGTGCCCTCGGCGTCCTCCCAGCGCACCTGCGGGCCGTTCAGCAGCGCGACGATCAGGTAGTGCGGGATCGCCAGCAGCCACCACTTGACCAGAGCGAGCCCGCGCGAGAGCTGCCCGGGGTAGGCCACGTCGAGCCGGGCGGGGTAGTCGGGCACGTCCGCGAGGGTGAACGGTGGGTACCGGTCGGTGCCCAGCGCGCTGTAGCCGTAGTAGGCGACACGCCACGTCCACCGCAGGACCCCGACCTGGAACTCGAAGATCCCGCGCGGGTACCGGCCCGTGACGGCGACGGCCACGAGCACGACCGGCCACAGCACCAGGTAGGCGAGCCACAGGAACGCCAGCACGAACCCGTGCGGGACGAGCAGCAGCCACTTCACGAGCCACAGCCACCGGGACGGGGCCGGGTCCGGGTTCCCCTCCAGCCCGAGCGGGTACGCGCGGGGCCCGGGG
>NZ_CAMPHH010000356.1 GCF_946885855.1 uncultured Actinotalea sp.
GCGCCGCCATCGGGTGAACAGTCGGCAAAGAAGGGGAGGCGGCGCGGCCACGCACGGTAGAATTCCTCCCATGACTCACCAGGGGGATCTCCAGGTGCCCACGCGGCACGTCCGGACCGGGTACGAACGCGTGACCCTCGAGACGACGACGCCGTGGACCTCCGGCCCCACCGAGGCGCTCGCCGGATGGGCGCTCGTGCTCGGGGGGCCGCTCACGGCACTCGTCTGGCTCGCCACCCGCGCGCCCGCCGTCGACCGGGAGTCGCTCGACCCCGGCTCCTGGATCGCCGCGATCGGACCGGGCGCGACCACGGCGCTGCTCGCCGTCCTCCTCGTCATGCTCGCGGTCGGGTCGGTGCTCACCGGTGTCGGCCTGCTGCGCCGCGGACGCCGCGGGATCGACCTCCGCGTGGCGGGGGCGGCGTTCCTCCCGCTCGCGCTGGGCGCCGCCGTCGCGGGCCGCCTGACGCTCGCCGTGGTCGCGATCACCACCCTCGCTGCCCTCGTGCTCGCGGCAAGGCCGCTCCGCCGCCGCTGAGCGGCGCCTGGGGTGGCTGCCGGCCCGGCGGCTAGGCCCCGAGCACCGCCCAGCCGTGCGGCCCGACGACGGCGCCGCCGTCAGCCAGGCCGGCCGAGCCGGCGAGCACCTCGGTCGCCCCGGGGGCCTCGAGCGTCACGGGCTGGTCCTCGAGGTTGAGGGCGACCAGCAGCGCGCCGTCGGCGGCGTGCGTGCGGTAGACGAGCTGCGTGTTCGTGCAGGTCAGCACCTCCACGCGCGCCCGGTGCAGCCACGGGTGGCGGCGGCGCACGCCCAGCAGCTCCTGGTGCAGCCGGTAGACGTCCCAGCCACCCGGCACGAGCTCGGTCGGCTCGGGCGGGAAGGCCGGCCGGACGGCGTCGTCGCCGCCCTCCCGCTCCTCCTTGACCCCGGTGAGGCCCTGCTCGTCGCCGGCGTAGACCGTCGGGGTGCCGCCGACGGTGAGGAGCACCGCGAGCGCGTGCGGCAGGTGGCGCCGATCGGTCAGGCGGCTCGCGATCCGGGTGACGTCGTGGTTCCCCACGAACGTCACCGGGACGAACGTGTCCAGCAGCGCGTCGTGCCGCGACAGGGTCCAGGTCAGCTCGAAGAAGTTGCCGTCGTTGAGCGAGGACCAGATCGACTTCCACAGCTCGTACTGGGTGACGGCGTCGACGCCGGACTCCTCGACGAATGCCGCGTAGTCGCCGTGCAGCACCTCGCCGAAGACGAACGCGTCCGGGTGGGCGGCGCGCACCTCGGGCAGCACGCGCGCCCAGAACGCCGGCGACACCGCGTAGGCCGCGTCGAGGCGCCAGCCGTCGACGCCGCGGTCGAGCCAGTAGCGCATGACCTCGGCGACGTAGGCGCCGACCGCGGGCTCGTCGTGCTCCAGCGCGACCAGCGCGTGGTGACCTTCGAAGTCGTCGTACTCCGGCTCCGCGCCAGGACCGGCGTCGGCCGGCCAACGCAGGCGGAACCACGACTCGGCCTCAGCGCCCGGACCCTGCCACAGCACCTGCTGGAACCGGCTGAACCCCCGGCCGACGTGGTTGAACACCCCGTCGAGCGTGACCCGCAGGCCGCGCGCGTGAGCCGCGTCGAGGAACGCGACCAGGTCCTCCTCGGTGCCCAGTCGCGGGTCGACGCGCAGGTGGTCGACCGTGTCGTAGCCGTGGGTCTGCGAGGCGAACACCGGGCCGAGGGCGACGCCGTTGAGGCCCAGCTCCACGACGTAGTCGAGCCATTGGGTGAGGTGCTCGAACCGGTGGACCGGCGCGGCGTCGTCGGGCAGGGCCTGCCCCTCCGCCCCCGCGAACCCCAGCGGGTAGACGTGCCACCACATCGCGTGCTCGACCCAGTCCGGCACGTCAGGTCCCCTCGTCGGCTGCTCGTCCGCGGCGGCGGGTCCCCGGCGCTCCCGCCGGCCGGACCTCGATCACCTCAGCCACCGTAACGACGACGGCGCCGCCCGCCACCCGACGGCGACACGCCGGTCCTGCGCGAGGAGCCACGGCGGCGGTGGCCGTCGAGTCCGCCGGTTGCCGTCGACTCCGCCCGAAGGCACCGGCGGAGTCGACGAGATCCGGCGGAGTCGCAACGGGCCGGGACCTCCGTCCCGATCCGTCCCGCAGACCGGGCGTACGGTCGGACCTGACGGAAATACCGTAGGGGGGTATGGTGTTCAGGACGACGAACCGGGCGCCCCGCCCGACGGACCACGAGGAGCCACCATGCCGGGCTACACCGGGACGAAGGACGACTACCTCAAGCGCCTGCGCCGCGTGGAGGGCCAGGTCCGCGGGATCGCGCGCATGGTGGACGAGGACACCTACTGCATCGACATCCTCACGCAGGTCTCCGCGGTGACGAAGGCGCTCCAGGCCGTGAGCCTGGGGCTGCTCGAGGACCACCTGGCGCACTGTGTCGTCGAGGCGGCCAAGGAGTCCGACGAGGCCGGCGCCGCCAAGGTCCGCGAGGCGTCCGACGCCATCGCCCGCCTCGTCCGCAGCTGAGACCGGCGCCGGCCCGCAGGACGCGACCGGCCCGCCCGCACCCCCGGCGCACCCGCCGGACCACCCGAACGAAGGGACGCACCATGAGCACCCAGACCGTCGACGTCAACGTCCAGGGCATGACCTGCGGGCACTGCGTCCGCTCCGTCCAGGAGGAGATCCGCGAGATCCCCGGCGTCACCGACGTCGAGGTCGAGCTCGTCTCGGGGGGCACCTCCACCGTGAAGGTCACCTCCACCGAGCCGGTCTCCGCCGAGGCGCTCGAGGAGGCCGTCAAGGAGGCGGGCTACACCGTCGCCCCGCCGCGCTCGCTGCTCTGAGACGCGGCACTCACACCGGCCCACGACGGGCCACCCACTGCGGCCGACGACGGCGGCCCGCGCGCACCGGGCCGCCGTCGGCCGCACGACCCGCACGGCGCAGCCGCGCACCCCTTCCTCCCAGGACGTGAGGTCATGACGCAGGACACCTCCCGCACCACCCC
>NZ_CAMPHH010000357.1 GCF_946885855.1 uncultured Actinotalea sp.
CAAGGTCAGGATCCCAACCACCGCAACCCTCGCGGTATCAGCACCCTGACACTGACGGGACGCTAGGACCGCGCGCCCGCGGCCACGGGACCGCGCCGTCCGCCCTGGGGACGGGGACGGCGCCCGCTGCGCTGGGGACGACGTCGCCCGTGACCCGGCGGGAAGGACGGCACACCGCCCGGGGGACGGCAACGAGCTGGGGGGACGCTCGCTCCGGGCCGCCCCGTGACCGGCGTCCCCGAGCAGCCCCGGCGGTCAGGCCGGGACGACGTTGACCAGGCGGGGCGCGCGGACGACGACCGTGCGCACATCCCGTCCGGCGAGGGCCCGCTGGGCGCCCGCGGTCGCCAGCGCCCGCTCGCGCAGGTCGTCCTCCGTGATGTCGGCCGGCACCTCGATGCGGTCGCGGACCTTGCCCTGGACCTGGACCACGCAGGTCACGGTCTCCTCGACGAGGTGCGCCGGGTCCGCCACCGGGTACGGCTCCCGCGCCAGGCTGGACGTGTGGCCGAGCCTCGACCACAGCTCCTCCGCCACGTGCGGGGCGATCGGCGCCACCATGAGGACGAGTGCCTCGGCGACGGACCGCGGCACCTGTGGCAGGGAGGTGAGGTGGTTGTTGAGGACGATGAGCCGGGCGATCGCGGTGTTGAACCGCATGCCCTCCATCTCCATCCGCACGTCGGCGACGGTCCGGTGCAGGACGCGCAGCGTCCCGGTGTCCGGCTCCGCGTCGACGACGACGCACTCCCCCGTGGTCTCGTCGACGACGTTGCGCCACAGCCGCTGCAGGAAGCGCTGGGAGCCGACGACGGCGCGCGTCTCCCAGGGGCGTGACAGGTCCAGCGGTCCCATCGACATCTCGTAGACCCGGAAGGTGTCCGCCCCGTAGGCCTCGTACATCTCGTCCGGGGTGACGACGTTCTTCAGCGACTTGCCCATCTTCCCGTACTCGCGCTGCACCTCCTGGCCCTGCCAGGTGTACCGCACGGCGCCGTCGGGCCCGGTCTCCTCCTCGACCTCGGCGGCCGGCACGTACTGGCCGCGGTCGTCGACGAACGCGTACGCCTGGATGTAGCCCTGGTTGAACAGGCGGTGGAAGGGCTCCCGGCTGGAGACGTGGCCCAGGTCGTACAGCACCTTGTGCCAGAACCGCGCGTAGAGCAGGTGCAGCACGGCGTGCTCGACGCCGCCCACGTACAGGTCGACGCCACCCGCGGCGCCCACGGTGCCGTTGTGCCCCGGGCCCATCCAGTAGCGCTCGAGCTCGGGCTCGACGACGACGTCACGGCGCGAGGGGTCCAGGTAGTTGAGGTAGTACCAGCAGGACCCCGCCCAGTTGGGCATGGTGTTGGTGTCCCGGCGGTACTGCTTCGGCCCCTCCCCCAGGTCCAGCGTGACAGAGACCCAGTCCTCGTTGCGGCCCAGCGGCGGCTCCGGTGTGGAGTGCGCGTCCTGCGGGTCGTAGGTGCGCGGCGAGTAGTCCGGCACCTCCGGCAGGTCGACGGGCAGCAGGTCCGACGGCAGGGCGACGGGCAGGTCGTGCTCGTCGTAGACGATCGGGAACGGCTCACCCCAGTAGCGCTGCCGGCTGAAGAGCCAGTCGCGCAGCCGGTAGGTGACCGTCCCCTCTCCGTACCCCCGCTCCTGGAGCCAGTCGGTGATGCGGCGCTTGGCGGCGGGCACGTCCAGCCCGTCCAGCGACAGGTCCTCGCCGGAGGAGTTCACGACCACGCCGTCACCGGCCCACGCGCCCTCGTGGCCCTCCGGCGGCTGGACCGTGTGCACGACGGGCAGCTCGTACGCCTGGGCGAACGCGAAGTCCCGCTCGTCCCCGCCGGGCACCGCCATGATCGCGCCCGTGCCGTATCCCATGAGGACGTAGTCCGCCGTGAACACGGGGATGAGCGCGTGGTTCACCGGGTTGATGGCCAGATGACCGGTGAACACGCCGGTCTTGCGCCCCGCGTCGGCCTGGCGCTCGACCGCCGACTTGGCGGCCGCCTCGGCGCGGTACGCCGCGACCGCGGCGGCGGGGTGGTCGTGCCCGCCGGTCCAGGCGCCGTGGGTGCCGTCCGGCCACTCGTGCGGGACCTCGTCCAGCAGCGGATGCTCCGGCGCGACCACCATGAACGTCGCGCCGAACAGGGTGTCCGGGCGGGTCGTGAAGACCTCGACGGCGGCACCGCCGATGACGTCGAACGTCACCCG
Organism: uncultured Actinotalea sp.; assembly: GCF_946885855.1. The sequence goes on from NZ_CAMPHH010000357.1 coordinate 2,212, forward strand.
TGCGCCCTCGGAGCGGCCGATCCAGTTCCGCTGCATCGCGCGGACCTTCTCCGGCCAGTCGATGAGGTCGAGGTCCTCGGCCAGGCGGTCGGCGTAGGCGGTGATCCGCATGTTCCACTGCCGCAGGTTCCGCTTGAAGACCGGGAAGTTGCCGCGCTCGGAGCGGCCGTCGACCGTGACCTCCTCGTTCGCCAGCACCGTGCCCAGGCCCGGGCACCAGTTCACCGGCGTCTCGGAGACGTAGGCCAGGCGCCGGGCGTCGACGACGCGGCGCCGCTCGACGGCGTCCAGCTCGGCCCAGGTGCGACCCGCCCACTCGGCCGGCAGCGGACGGCCGGCCTCGTAGGCCGCCACCAGCTCGTCGACGTGCCGCGCGCGGCCACGGCCTCCGTCGGGCCGCTCGGCGTCCCCGTCGTACCAGGAGTCGAAGATCTGCAGGAAGATCCACTGGGTCCAACGCACGTAGTCGCTGTCCGTCGTCGCGAAGGTGCGCCGCGGGTCGTGCGCCAGCCCCAGCCGGCGCAGCTGCCGGCGCATGTTCGCGATGTTCGCCTCGGTCGTCACCCGGGGGTGCTGGCCGGTCTGCACCGCGTACTGCTCCGCCGGCAGCCCGAACGCGTCGTAGCCCAGCGCGTGCAGCACGTTGTCGCCGCACATCCGCCGGTGCCGTCCGACGACGTCCGTGGCGATGTAGCCGAGCGGGTGGCCGACGTGCAGGCCCGCCCCGGACGGGTACGGGAACATGTCCATGATGAAGTAGGACGGCCCCGGACCCCGCCGTCTGCGGGGCTCCCCCGTCG
>NZ_CAMPHH010000358.1 GCF_946885855.1 uncultured Actinotalea sp.
CGTCAGCACGGCGTGGGCAGAGCGCCGCCCGCGGAGGTGGCCCCGCGGGCGGGTGCGGCAGCCTCAGCCGCGGGTCACCGCGATCCTGCGTGTCGTCCCCTCCAGGCGGGGTGCCGGCAGCCGGACCTCGAGCACGCCGTCCTTGTACGTCGCGGACACGGCCTCGGGGCCCGTGCCCTCGGGCAGGCGGATCTGCCGCTCGAGACGCCCGTAGCGGAACTCGCTGCGGTAGGAGTCCTTCTGCTTGTCCTCGGTGCGCTCCTCCCGGTGGGCGCTGATCGTCAGCAACCCGCCCTCGACCGTGACCTCGACGTCCTTCTCGGGGTCGATGCCGGGCAGCTCCGCCCGCACGACCACCTCGTCGCCGTCGCGCACCTCCTCCATCCGGATCGGCGCGCCCAGGAGCGGTCGACCGACGTCGTGCGGCCGCAGGCCCTCGAACGGCCACATGCTCTCGAAGCGTGTCGGGAACACGTCCCACAGCTGGTCGATGAGGTCGCGCGGCCACGACCTGAGCTCCCGGCCCTCGGCCCGGGGCTCCCTGGACTCCACACTCATCTGTCCCTCCTCGCCCGACGCGAGCCGGGCCGGAGTGCCCGGCTCCTTCCACCGTCCCGCCGTCGGCGGCGGCGCGACGAGGGACGAACGTCCCTCGCCCTGGAGCGCCTGGCGCCCCTGGCAGCCCCCTGTGAGCGGCCGGGCCGAGTCTCGCCAGGCCCCGGGCGGGGTGCGAACGTGACCGCCATGACCTCACTGCAGAGCGCCCACGTCCTCGTCGTCGGAGCCACCGGTGGGCTCGGAGCCGCGATCAGCCGCCGGCTGGCCGAGCGCGGGGCGCGTCTGACGATCAGCGCGCGGTCCGCCGAGCGGCTGGACGCGCTCGCGGCCGGCCTGGGGAACGCCGTCGTCGGGTCCCACGCGGCGGACGTCACGTTCCCGGACGCCCCCGCGCGGCTCGTCGCGCAGGCCTCGGCGGCGGGCCCGCTCGACGGCGTGGTCTACGCGGCGGGGGTCGTCGCCTTCGGTCCTGTCACCGAGCTCGACGACGACGTCCTCGACGCGCTGCTCCTGGTGAACCTCGTCGCACCCGTGCGGCTGGCCCGCGCGGTCGTCCCGGTGCTGGCCGACGGCGGCTTCCTGGCGCACCTCAGCGCGGTCGTCGCCGAGCGGCCCACGGCGGGCATGGCCGCGTACTCCGCGGCGAAGGCGGGGCTGACGGCGTTCGACGCGGCGCTCCAGCACGAGCTGCGGCGGCGGAAGGTCCGGGTGCTGGACGTCCGACCGCCGCACACGGAGACCGGCCTCGCGGACCGGCCGATCGCCGGCCAGGCGCCGCCGCTCGGCCAGGGCCGGGCGCCCGACGACGTCGCGGCGCGCGTGGTCCGGGCGATCGAGGAGGGGGAGCGCGACCTGCCGCCGTCGGCGTTCTCCTGAGGTCGACGGCGGCCCCGGCGGCTCCCCGCCGCTGCCTGGGTCAGGACGCGAGGTCCGCCACGCCGAGGCCGATCACCAGCAGCCCGAGCACGAAGGGGAGGGCCATCTGCCGTCGGGGCTGGGGGAGCGGCAGCCGCATCTCGCCCGTGACGGGTGCCGCGAGCATGAGCAGGCCGATGGGGACGAGGACCACGAGCACCCCCTGGTGGACCGGCGCCGGCGCTCGCCGGCGCGCTCGACAGTAGCCGTGCCGGGCGCCGCGGGCCGTTCGGCGCGTCCGCCTCGCGCGGCTCGGTCGCCCTTGACGTCGAGGCGAGGCGCTCGGGCATGCCCCGATGCTGCCCGACGACGTCGCCGCGCACCACGGGCGCGGTGCCCTCCTGCCGGGCGGTGCTCACCCCTGCGCGAGCCGGTCCAGCGCGAGGCCGGCCAGGACCGCGGCGGCGACCGGCAGTGCGGCGTCGTCGAACCGGGCCTGCGGGGAGTGGTTGTACGGGGCGGTCGCCGGGTCGGCCCCCTGCGGCGTGGCGCCGAGGAAGAGGAACGCGCCCGGCACCTCCTGCAGCACGTAGGAGAAGTCCTCCGCGCCGGACACGGGCTGCGTCGCGGTCGCGTACGCCTCCTCGCCGACGACGGCCCGGGTCACCCGCTCGGCCCGCTCGACCTCAACCGGGTCGTTGACGGTGACGGGGTAGCCGCGCTCGTAGGTCACCTCGGCCGTGAGGCCGTGGGCGGCGGCGATGCCCTCGGCGACCCGCACGAGGCGCTCCGGGATCGCGGCGTGGTGCTCGCGGGAGAAGGTCCGCACCGTCGCGTCGAGCTGCGCCGTCTCGGGGATGACGTTGTCGGTCGTGCCGGCGGCGATCCGCCCGACGGAGACGACCACGGGGTCGTGCGCGTCGAACTGCCGGGTCACGACGGTCTGCAGCGCGAGGACGATCTCCGCGGCGACCGTGACGGGGTCCGCGGCCAGGTGCGGCATCGACCCGTGCCCGCCGCGCCCGCGCACGGTGACGTAGAGCTGGTCCGAGGCGGCCATCGCCGTCCCGGGACGCCCGGTGACGACCCCGAGCGGGATGCTGGAGGAGGCCACGTGGATCGCGTAGGCGGCGACGACGCGCTCGCCGGCGGCGTCGAGGACGCCCTCCTCGATCATGGTGCGCGCGCCGTGGAAGCCCTCCTCGCCGGGCTGGAACATCAGCACGACGGACCCGGGCAGCTCGTCGCGGCGCGCCGCGAGCAGCCGCGCCGCCCCGACGAGCCCGGCGACGTGCAGGTCGTGACCGCACGCGTGCATGAACCCCTCGTGCTCGCTGGAGAACGGCTCGCCGGTCTCCTCGGTCACGGGCAGCGCGTCCATGTCGCCGCGCAGCAGGACGGCCGGGCCCGGACGGCCGCCGCGCAGCACCGCCACGACCGAGCCGACCGTCGTCCCGGTGGTGACCTCGAGCCCCAGCCCCTCCAGCGCCGCCAGGACGCGCGCCTGCGTCCTCGGCACCGCCAGGCCCTGCTCCGGGATGCGGTGCAGGTCGTGACGCAGGGCCGCGAGGTCGGCGG
>NZ_CAMPHH010000359.1 GCF_946885855.1 uncultured Actinotalea sp.
CCCTCCGCCCGCGCCGCCCTCCCCGGCCGACGCGGTCGCCCGTGCCCCGTGCGTGCCCGCGAACCGGTCGAGGTCCGCGAGGGCCGCCGGTGAGCCCGGGACCGTGACCCGCAGCAGCGCCAGGAGGTCTCCCGCGCCGAGGGCTGCCGCACGAGCCTGGGTGAGCGCGACGACGTCGGCCTCGAGGGCCGCCAGGGCATCCGCGGCCGCGACGGGGCGCAGACTCCAGGGGATCGCGGAGGGCCGGGTGCCCGCGCTCGTCCCCGTCCGCTCGTCGGTGTCGAGGACGCGTGGCGTCGCGGCGGCGGGAGCCGACAGGGGCGACGCGCCGTCGTCGGCCGTGCGGCCGAGCCCCCCGAGCACCGCCAGGCCGACGCCCAGCACGACCGCGCCCGACACGACCGGCACCAGGACGCCGCGCGCCCGCCCGCGCGCCCGGTGGCGCGCTCGTCCGGCGACGTCCGACCGCGCGGCGGCCCGCCGCACGAGGGCATCCCGGGCGAGCACGCCCGCGTCCGCGACGGCCGCGCCCGGGGCCGTTTCGGCCACGGGCACCGCGTCCGCTCCGCGTGCCGGGTGCTGCCCCGAGCCCACCACAGGCCGGAACGCCGCCTCGCCTCGCAGCGGCACCGGGTCCGCGATGGCGAGCGACTGGGCGACCAGCATCCCGAGCGACGTGGTCCCCGGTCGGGCAGCCGCCCGCAGCAGGACGTGGCGCAGGCGCTCCCGCGGCACGTCGTCGTCGGGGCAGCCCGGGACCGGGGGGACGAGCGCACGGGAGGCCCGGACGTCGGCCTCCCGCTCCGCGCGCCAGGATGCGACCGCACCGGGACGCAGCTCCTCGCCGGACGGGGGCGTCGGGTCCGTGCCGGAGGGCACCGCCTCGCACTCCCCCGGCAAGCGCCCGAGCAGCGCGAGCGCCGTACCGGCCAGCGCCGCCACGTCCGCCTCCGGGGTCCCGCCCCGGGACTCCGCCGGGGCGAGACGGGCCTCGCCCGCAAGGCCGACCGTCCAGGCCGCCGTCGTGCCGAGCCCGCCGTGGGCGCGGCCCGCGCGGTGCCACGGCTCGAGCGCCGCCCCCAGGTCCGCGACCAGGCGCACGACCTCGCCCGCCGCCCACGGCGTCCCCTGCGTCTGCCCCACCACGGGCCCATGTCAGCACGTGTCCGCCCGCCGTGGGCGTCGTCCACAGGGCCCGGTGTGCGCTCAGCCCACGCCGGCGACCTGCCGGTCCACGGCGCTGCGGCGAGCGGCGTCCAGGACGGCGGCGGTCGCGACGGCGTCCCGCGGGTCGACGGGCGCAGGGCCCTCCCCGGCCAGCCAGCGCCCGACGAGCCGGTAGTAGTCCTCGTGGCCTCCCGGGACCCGGGGCACCGGCACAGCCTCGGCCCCCCGGACGAGCCACCCCTCGTGACCGGGCCCGGGGTCCATCCCCGCGAAAGGTGTCGCCTCCCCCTCGAACCGGGTCACGAGGTAGGCGGCGCGGTCGCCGAGGACCCGCGTCCGGGGACCGGGGGCGCCCACGAGCCCGCCGGCCCACAGGTGGCTCGTCACCCCGGAGGCGTGCGTCAGGGCGAGGAACACGTCGTCCTCGGTGGGCGTCGTGATCGCGCGCAGCTCGGCGTAGACGGAGGAGACCGGTCCGAACAGCTGGACGGCCGAGTCGACCAGGTGCGCCCCGAGGTCCAGGAGCAGCCCGCCGCCGGCGCCGACGGCGTTCTCCTTCCACCGGTCCTTCGGCACCGGCCGCCACCGCTCCCAGCGCCGCTCGAAGCGGTGGACGGTGCCCAGTGCGTCGTCGGCGAGCAGCCCCGCGAGCGTGAGCTGCTCGGGGTCCCAGCGCCGGTTCTGGAAGACGGTGAGCGGGACGCCGGCGCCCGCGGCGGCCTCGACCGCTCGGGCCGCCCCCGCCGCGTCGAGGGCGAGGGGCTTGTCGACGACGACGGGGACGCCGGCGGCCACGGCCGCGAGGACGTGCTCGACGTGGAGACCGCTCGGCGACGCGACGACGAGGACGTCGACCGTGGTCGACGCGGCGAGCAGGCCTGCCACGTCGTCGTGCACCTGGACGCCCGGCCAGTCGGACCGCGCCAGTGCGGCGCGCTCGGCGGACCGGGTGACCACCGCCGAGACGGTGTGCCCCGCGGCCCGCAGGAGACGTGCGTGGATGCCGCGACCGGCGTCGCCGTACCCGACGATGCCGGCCCGCAGCCGCGGGCCGGCATCGCTCACGCGCTCGGCACGGGTCACCGCGCCGGGGTGGGGTCCTCCTGGCGCTCCGGAAGGGCTGTCGGGGTGTCGTCCGCTGGGACTCGTCGCTGCCACGGCCACCAGGATGCCCGACCGATGTCGTGGATGAGACCGGGCACGAGGAGGCTGCGGACGACGAGCGTGTCGATGAGCACGCCCAGGGCCACGAGGAACGCGAGCTGCACGAGGAAGAGCAGCGGCAGGACGGCGAGCGCACCGAAGGTCGCGGCGAGGATGACCCCGGCGCTGGTGATGACCCCACCGGTGACCGCGAGCCCTCGGCGGGTGCCCTCGCGCGTCCCGTGCCGCAACGACTCCTCGCGGACCCGGGTCATGAGGAAGATCGAGTAGTCGATGCCCAGCGCCACGAGGAACACGAACGCGTAGAGCGGGACCACGGGGTCGGCGCCCGGGAACCCGAACACGTCGTTGAAGAAGATCGCGGCGATCCCGAGCGTGGCGCCGAGGCTCAGCAGGTTCGCGCCGAGCAGCAGCACCGGGGCCACGACCGAGCGGAGCAGGCCGATGAGGACGACGAGGATGACGACGAGGACCGTCGGCACGATGACCTGCAGGTCACGGACGCTCGTCTCCTGGGTGTCCAGGCGCTGCGCAGCGGCACCCCCGACGACCGTGTCCGCGGACACCTCACCCACGGCGGCCCTGATGTCGGAGACGACCTCGACGGCCTCCTGGGTCTCGGACCCGGCCGCCGTGACGGCCTGGATC
>NZ_CAMPHH010000360.1 GCF_946885855.1 uncultured Actinotalea sp.
CGTTCGAGGACGCCGAGGACGCCACGATCCAGATCGAGGCGGTGGGCACCTTCGAGGAGCCGGGAGAGGGCGCCGTCGAGGCCGCCGGGCGGGGCTCGGGCTTCCTCATCGACACCAGCGGGCTGGCCGTGACGAACAACCACGTCGTCGTCGGCGCCGGGACCCTGGAGGTCTGGCTCGGGGGCGAGCAGCACAGCGCCCGGATCCTCGGCACCTCCGAGTGCCTGGACCTCGCGGTGATCGACCTCGAGGGTGACGGGTACCCGTACATGGAGTGGTACTCGGGCGAGATCGAGGGCGCGCAGGAGGTCTGGGCGGTCGGCTTCCCCCTGGGCGACCCCACGTTCACGATCACGCGGGGGATCGTGTCGAAGCCGGACACCGCCGGTGACATGCAGTGGGCCTCGCTGGACCACACGATCGAGCACGACGCCCGTATCCGGCCCGGCAACTCCGGCGGTCCGCTCATCGCTGCGGACGGCCGTGTCGTCGGCGTCAACTACGCCGGGGACGAGGAGAACGACATCAACCTCGCGATCCGCGAGGACGAGGTCCTCCGGGTGCTCGAGGACCTGGAGGCCGGGACCGACGTCCTCGGTCTCGGCATCAACGGCCAGGCGTGGGTGGGCGACGACGGTTCCTCCGGCATCTTCGTCGCCTCGGTGGAGTCGGGGTCGCCCGCCGACACCGCGGGCATCCGGCCGGGCGACCTCGTGGTGAGGATGGAGGGCGTCACGCTGGCGTCGGACGGCACCATGGCGGACTACTGCCAGGTGCTGCGCACCCACGGGACGGATGACACGCTCGCGGTCGAGGTCTACCGACCCCAGGAGGGCGTGCTGTACGTCGGGCAGGTCAACGGCGACCCGCTCGAGCCGCAGTCCGTGCCCACGGTCCCCGGAGCCGGAGCCGGCGAGGAGCCGCCCGCGGGCGAGGGCGAGGAGCCACCGGCCGAGCCGCCGACCGACGTGGTCACCGTGACCGACGACACGGGGACGGTGACCGTCGACGTGCCGTCGTCGTGGGTGCAGGTCGACGGCGCCAGCTACACCGACGACGCCGGGGACCTGGTCCTGGACGTGACGGCGAGCCCGGACCTCGTGGGCTTCCGCGAGCGGTGGGACGTGTCAGGGGTGTCGGTGTCCGCGTCGAGCGACGCGCTGGACACGTGGACGGTCGACGGGTTGCTCGACGTCCTCTCCGAGGCCGCGCAGGGGTCGTGCACCGCGGACCCGGCGGGCCGTCAGCCCTACAGCGACGGGATGTACACCGGCTCCTTCGACTGGTGGTCCGAGTGCGGCGGGATGGGGACGACCTACGTGCTCATCGCCGCCCAGGCGGACGACGGCTCCCACCTCGTGTGGGTGACCCTGCAGCTCGTCGCCGGTGACGAGGCCGTGCTGGAGACGGTGGTGAGCTCGTTCCAGGCGACCTTCTGACCGTGCACCCCGTGCGCTGCGGCCGGCCCGGACGGCGCCCGTCCGGGTCGGCCGTCGCCGTCACCGGGCGAACCATGCCTCGGGGTGCTCGCCGCGGCGCACAGCGGCGACGTACGCCCGCGTCCGCTCGATCCGCTGGGCCGTCGACGGGTTGAGCGGCTCGGGGAGCGCGTCGACGGCGAACCACCCGACGGCGGTGGACTCGTCGTCGGCGACGTGCGCCTCGCCACCCACGGGGCGGCACCAGAAGCACAGGTCGAGGTACTGCGCCCGATCCCCGTTCGGGTACGCCACGGGCTCGCCGACGGACACCGCGGTCAGCGCCAGCACCTCCACCTCGACGCCGGTCTCCTCGAGCGCCTCGCGCGCCGCCGCGGGCGCGGGCTCCTCGCCCGGCTCGAGGATGCCGCTGACGACGGCCCACCGGCCGTTGTCCGCGCGGCGCCCGAGCAGGACGCGATCCTGCTCGTCGAGCACGACGGCCGACACTCCGGGCAGCCACAGCAGGCCGGTGCCGACCTGCTCACGCAGGCGCAGGACGAACTCGGGGATCGGCACGCGCCGACGGTAGCGCGGTCCCCACGACGACGACGCCCCCGTCGCCCGGGACCGCGCGGGCCCGGAGCCCGCGGGAGGCGAGGACGCCCAGCGCGTCGGCGGCCTGCCGGTCGCTCACCTCGCTCAGCAGGTGACCCCCGGCGCGCAGCCACGCGGGTGCCGCCGCCGCGACGCGGCGCAGGACGTCCAGCCCGTCGGGCCCGCCGTCGAGCGCGACCCGCGCCTCGTGGTCCCGGGCCTCGGCGGGCAGGAGGTCGAGGTGGTCGGTCGGGACGTAGGGGACGTTCGCGAGGAGGACGTCGACGTGCCCCCGGAGCCGGTCCGGGAGCGCGTCGAAGAGGTCGCCCTCGTGCACCGACCCGCCGACGCCCTCGAGGTTGTCGCGCGCACAGGCCACGGCCGCCGGGTCGACGTCCGAGGCGTGCAGCTCTAAGTCGTGCGCGACTGCGACGGCGAGCCCGAGCGCGCCACTCCCGCAGCACACGTCGACGACGACGGCGCGCGGGAGTCCCTCGGACCGGGGCGCCATGCGCAGCTGCCCCGGTCCGGCGCGCTGCTCGTCGGGCGCGCCCGGCTGCTCGCCGGGTCGCTGGTCACCCCCGAGCCCCCGTCCTCGCCGCTCGGCCAGGAGGCGGCGGGCCTCGAGCGCGAGGGCCTCCGTCCGTCGCCGCGGGACGAAGACACCGGGACCCACGCGGACCCGCAGGCCCAGGAACTCCGCCCAGCCGACCACGTGCTCGAGCGGCTCCCCGGCGGCCCTCCGCGCCACGAGTCGCTCGAGGGTGTCGTCGTCGGCGGCCTGCGCCGTCAGGAGCGCCGCCTCCTCCTCGGCGCGGACGCACCCGGCCTGGCGCAGGCGTGCCACGAGCTCACCGGTCGCGGGCGCGGGGCCCGGACGCCGGGCGTGCTCACCTCCGGGATCGATGCGTTCCGCCGGCTGCCTGGCCATGCCGCGAGGCTAGTGCGGTCGCGAC
>NZ_CAMPHH010000361.1 GCF_946885855.1 uncultured Actinotalea sp.
CGTCGTCGTCGACATCGACCACTCGCCCCGGAACGTGCTCGCCGCGGCCCACGCGCCGTTCTACACGGCCGCGGGGACCCGGCGGCTGCGGGACCACCTGACGCCCGGCGGCGTCTTCGCGCTGTGGTCCGACGACCCGCCCGACGAGGAGTACCTCGCGACCCTGCGCACCGCGTTCACGGACGTCGCGGCGCACACGGTGGACGTCCCGGGGGCCGTCGCGGGCCTGCGCTCGGCGAACACCGTCTACACGGCGGTCGCGCCCGCCTGAGGCCCGTCGGGACGGTCAGCACCGGTGCCGCCCGGCGGCTCGTCGTCGGGTCCCGGCCCCTCGTCGCCGTCGGCCCGCTCCTCCGCCTCGAGCTCCTCCTGCAGCTCCGGCAGCAGCTCGTAGCGCGTCCGGTACAGGTCCAGCAGGGACAGCAGCATCGCCACGACGGGGATCGCGAGCAGCGCGCCGGCGACCCCGAACATCGAGACGCCGAGGATCACCGACCCGAAGCTGACCGCCGGGTGGATGTTCACGGCGCGCGCGCTGATCCGCGGCTCGATCGTGAGGTTCTCGATCTGCTGGTAGACGATCCCCCAGGCCAGGACGATGACGCCGAGCCACGGGTTCGGGCTGAGCAGGCCCACGAGCACCGGCAGGACGATCGAGATGTAGGTGCCGATCGCCGGTACGAACTGCGCCACCAGCCCCGTCCACAGCGCGAGCGCCAGCCACGAGGGCAACCCGATGATCGCGAAGACGACGCCGCTCGCCGTCGAGTTCACCGCGGCGAGGATCACGCGCGCGGCCACGTAGCGGCCCGTCTTCTCGGCCGTGGTGTCCCAGACGACGACGGTCGTGCGCTGCGCCGACGGCGGGAAGAGCGAGGCGATCCAGCGCCGCAGCCTCGGCCCGTCCGCGGACAGGTAGAAGAGCAGCAGCGAGAAGGTGAAGAAGGTCGCGATCCCGCCGGCGATCGACCCGAGGATGACGAGCACGCCGCCGGCCAGGTCGCTCGCGACGCTCGCCGCGCGCTCCGGCGACAGGTCGATGGAGGACATCAGGTCGCTCATCCGGTACCCGGTGCCGAACGTGCGGTTGACCCACGCGAGCAGGTTCTCGGCGAGGTCGGGGACGCTCCGCACGAGGTTCGCGACCTGCTCCACGATCAGCTGGCCGAACAGGCCGAAGAACACCCCGAGGAAGACGACGACGCCGAGCATGACCAGGCCCGTCGCCGCGCCCCGGCGCATGTGGTGCGCGAGCCGGCTCACCGCCGGTTCCATCGCGAGGGAGAAGAACCAGGCCATGACGACGGTGAAGATCAGCGAGCTGCCCAGGTCGAGCACGAACCGGACGACGGCGACGAGGACGAGCAGCCCGATGACGACGAGCCCGATCCGCCACACGTTGCCCGGGTCCAGCTCGATCCGTCGGCGGATGCCCGCCTGCGGTCCCCTGCTGCGGTTGGTGACCACCGCGCCCTCCTTCGCTCGGGGGCGATCCTGCCCGAGCGGTCGTCGGCGGCGCGTGAGGCGCGCGTGACCGGGCCGGCGAGCGCCGGGCCGGCCCCTCGACCCCACCCCTGAGGCCTGTGAGGCGCCTGATCCTCCACCGCCCCGGCGCGCGGGCCGCAGAGCACGCTCCTAGCGTGGCCGTCAGTCACCGGGCGCCGTCCGCGCCCGCCCCGCCCCCGACGAGGACCAGAGGCCATGACGAACCAGCACCACGACGTCGTCGTCATCGGCGGCGGCAACGCCGGCATCTCGCTCGCCGCGAGGCTCCTGCGGGACGGCTGCCGCGACGTCGCCGTCGTCGACCCGAACGAGGTCCACCACTACCGGCCACTGCTGTCCTACGTGGCCGGCGGCATGGCGACCCTGGACGACCTGCGGCGACCGCAGGCCGACGTCGTCCCCGACGGCGCGCACTGGTACCGGGACCGGGTCGTCGGCGTCGACCCGGAGCGCTCGACCGTCCGCCTCGCGGACGGGGACGAGCTGACCTACGGCGACCTGGCGGTGTGCCCGGGGTCGGAGGTCGACTGGGACGCGATCCCGGGGTCGCGGGAGGCCGTCGCCACACCCCACGCCTCGACGAGCTACCTCGTCGAGCACGCGCCGGACACCTGGGCGATGCTGTCCGGCCTGCGTGAGGGGCGCGCCGTCTTCGCCCTCGCCGACCGCCAGGTGCCGTGCGCCCCCGTGGGCCTCAAGCCGCTCTTCCTCGCGGCCGACCGCTGGCGCGAGGAGGGCGTGCTCGACCGGATCGACATCGAGCTGCTCGTGGAGGGCGACGCGCTGGCCCCGCAGCCCGAGGCCGACCGCCTGCTGCGCGACGCCGCCGCCGAGTACGGCGTGCGCGTGCGGACCGGCGTGCGGCTGGAGTCGGTGGACCCGCAGGCGCGCACGCTGCGGGTGACGGCGGGCGGGCCGGCCGACGGCGGGAGCGCCACCGAGGACGTCCCCTACGACGCGCTCTACCTCGCGCCGCCGCACCGGGCGCCGTCGTGGGTGGCCGGCTCGGGCCTGGCGAGCGAGGACAGCGGCGGCTTCCTCGCGGTCGACCCGCTGACCCTGCAGCACGTGGAGCACGGGCGCGTCTGGGGTCTGGGCGACGTCGCGACCGTCGAAGCCCTGCCGTCCGGCGGCGCGCTGCGCAAGCAGGTCCCGGTCGTCGCGGACAACATCGCCGCCCGGCGCACGGGCCGCCCCATGCGGCACTACAGCGGCTACTCGGTCGCCCCGGTGACGACGTCGCGCCGTCGGCTGCTCCTCGGGGAGTTCGACCGCCACGGCCGCCCGGAGCCGACCGTGCGCGTTCCCGACCTGGTCCGGCCGCGGCGCAGCCTGCTGTTCTTCGACCGCTACCTCGAGCCGCAGGTCTACTGGCACCGCCTCCTCAAGGGCAAGGTCGGCTGACCGCGGCGCCCGCCGTCCCGCCGCCGACCCACGGCCTCTCCGTCC
>NZ_CAMPHH010000362.1 GCF_946885855.1 uncultured Actinotalea sp.
CCCGTAGCTCAACGGATAGAGCATCTGACTACGGATCAGAAGGTTGGGGGTTCGAGTCCCTCCGGGCGCGCAGACCGACGAAGGCCCAGCACCACACCCGGTGCTGGGCCTTCGTCGTCGGACGCGGCCCTCCGCCGGCGCCCGGACCGACGAGATCGACGGATCGAGACGATGACCTCCTGGATCACCACGCCGCTGGACGCCGGGCTCCTGCGCGGTGCTCTTGACGTCGAGCGGACCCCGCGTGGCGTGCTGCCGCACCGGCTGCCCGCCTGGGCCCGAGCGCAGTCCACCGACGGCCAGCTCGCGATGGTGGAGGCCCAGCCCGCCGGTGTGCGTCTGGCGTTCCGCACCGGGGCCACGGCGATCGAGCTCGACACGCTGCCCACCCGGTACGCGTACCGCGGGATGCCGTCACGCCCCGACGGTGTCTACGACCTCCTCGTCGACGGTGTGCTGACCGACCAGGCCGGCGTCCTCGGCGGCGACACCGTGACGATCGACATGGCCAGCGGGACGACGGAGCACCGGCCCGGCGCGCCCGGCACGGTCCGGTTCACCGGCCTGCCCGCCGGGGTCAAGGACATCGAGATCTGGTTGCCCCACCAGGAGCGGACCGAGCTCGTGGCGCTGCGGACGAACGCGCCGGTGGAGCCCGCTCCCGGGCAGGGCCGCCGGGTCTGGCTGCACCACGGCAGCTCCATCAGCCAGGGCTCCAACGCGACCAGCCCCACCGCCACGTGGCCGGCGCTCGCGGCGTCGCTCGGCGGCGTCGACCTGGTCAACCTCGGCTTCGGCGGCAGCGCGATGCTCGACCCGTTCACCGCCCGCACGCTGCGGGACGCCGCGGCCGACCTCATCAGCGTGAAGATCGGCATCAACCTGGTCAACGCCGACGTCATGCGGCTGCGCGCCTTCGCCCCGGCCGTGCACGGCTTCCTCGACACGATCCGGGAGGGCCACCCCGAGACGCCGCTGCTCGTCGTCTCCCCGATCCACTGCGCCATCCACGAGGACACCCCGGGGCCCGGCGCGTTCGACCTCGACGCGCTCCGTGCCGGGCAGGTGAGGTTCCGGGCCACCGGCGACCCGGCGGAGCGGGCCGCCGGCAAGCTGACCCTCGGCGTCATCCGCGACGAGCTCGCGCGGATCGCCGCGCAGCGCGCGGCGGACGACCCGCACCTGCACCTCCTCGACGGCCTCGCCCTGTACGGGGAGGCCGACGAGGCCGAGCTGCCGCTGCCCGACGGCCTCCACCCCGACACCGCGACCCACCGGCGCATCGCCGAGCGCTTCGCGCAGCACGCGTTCGCCGACGGCGGCCCGTTCGCTGCCTCCGGCTCCTGACGGGCTCGCTGTCAGTCGGGCGGGCTCGTCGGGTCGCCCAGGACGGCCTCCGCGGCCAGGCGGAGTGCGTCCGTCTCGAAGGCGGCGCGCCGGGCGTCGGCGGGCAGGGCGCGCTCGACGGCGAGCCCGTTGAGCACCGTCCCGAGGAAGCGGGCCCGTCGCTCCACGTCGTCCGCCGGGACGACCCCCTCGTCCGCGAGGACGCGGAGCCAGCGCTCGAAGAAGTGCAGCCCCAGCCGCTCGAGCGACCGGAACCGGGCGACGTCGTCGGCTGAGAGGTCCGCCGCGATGTAGGAGTCGTGGACGCCCCGCCAGTACTCCCGCGCCCGGGCCCCGGTGCCGATCTGCGCGAGGTGCTGCCGCAGGCACGCGACCAGCCGCTCCGCGGGCGGCACGTCCGTGTCGTGGATCGGGTCGTCGGGGATGTCGAGGTCCGAGACGGCGTCGACGACCGCGTCGACGAGGAGGCGCTGGGTCGGGAAGAAGTGCCGTAGCGAGCCCGTGCTGACGCCGGCCCGCGCCGCGACCGCCCGGACGCTCAGTCGCGCCGTCGGGTCCTCCCCGAGCATGGTCGCCGCCGCGGCCAGGATCTTCTCGCGCGTGCCCCCGCCCGTCGGACTGTCCGGCATCGTCGCCTCCTCGTTCGCCATGTCCCTGTTCTAGCACAGTGTGCTACTGTCCTTGACTAGCACGCTGTACTAGTCGAGCGGTGGAGGGAGAGCAGGATGGTTCTCGGACAGGTCCGCGGTGGGCTCGCGGCACGGCGCGTCCGTCCCGGCGACGGCACGCCGATGCCCCGCCTGCGCTGGTGGCAGCTCCTGACCCGGTCCGTGCGCACCACGACGCTCGCCGGCCCGGACGGGGCCCTCTCCACGTACACGGTCGACGTGCGCCGGGGCGGTGACCTGCGCGACGGCGAGGTGCGGGCGCGGCTGTACGTCGACGGAGGCCTGCACGCGGTCTCGAAGATGCCGGCGCGCTTCCCCGTGCCGGGCGGGCACGTCGTGGTCGCGGTCCGGGCCACGGGCCTGCGGCGGTGCCACTACCAGGGGGCGGACGGGACCTCGGTGCCGCTCACCCCGCACCCCGCCTCCGCGGAGGGCCGGCGCGCCCGTCTGGCACGCACCCACCCGCGGCTGAGCCGCCTCGTCGGCACCGCCTCCACCCTGGTGGTGCTCGTCGGGGTCGCCGCCGTCCTGCCGCAGGCCGTCGCCGCGCTGTCGGTCCTCCCGCCCGTCGCGGACGTGCTCGGGACCTTCGAGGCCCCGCTGCGACTCCCGCTCGCTGTCGACGTCGGCATCGGCATCGCCGTGGTGCTGGCCAGCGCGGAGCGTGCCCTGCGGCTGAAGGCGACCTGGCTCGACGACCTCGCCCGCACCTGACCCGACCAGCACCTGACCCGACCAGCCCCCGGCCCGACGAGCACCCCACCCGACGAGCCCCAGACCCGACGAGAGATACGGACCACCATGACCACGACCACGATCATGCGCATGCACACAGTCACGACCACCATCGTGTTCATGGCTCAGGCTGCTGTGTGCATGAGGATGACGAGGACGATATCACCAGCCCCAAAGGCGGCTGCTGCTAGTCCCTAGAT
>NZ_CAMPHH010000363.1 GCF_946885855.1 uncultured Actinotalea sp.
GCCGGCCGCGCGGCTCGCGCAGGACTGCATCCGCTCGGTGCAGGTCCTCGACATGCCCGAGCTCGGGATGGAAGCCGTCTGGCGGATCGACGTGGAGGACTTCCCAGCCTTCGTCGTCATCGACGACGAAGGGAACGACTTCTTCACCGAGGCGGCCCGGCCCGTGCTGTCGATCGGCCGCCGTCCTTCGGCTTGAGCGGTCGGGGCCGGTTCCGACCGATCGGGACGTCGCCTGCACCACGAAGCTGCCGCCATACCGACATGCACCTGTGCAGACACCGCGGAAGGCCGGGGACATGCCGAAGGCGGGGGAGCGGCTGCTCGCCGCTACCCCGCCTCCGGGTCAGTCAGGACGTGGACCGGTCCCTCACCGGGCGTCCTGAACCACCATGTCCGCGCACTTGTACCCGATCGTCACGATCGTGTTGTTCGGGTTCGTCTTGACGATGGTGGGCATGATCGACGCGTCGGCCACGCGCAGGCCCGTGACGCCCCGCACGCGCAGACGCTCGTCGACCACACTGTCGTCGCCCTGCCCCATCGCACACGTGCCGACCGGGTGGTAGTACGTGCTCGCCGCCTTGGCGACGAACTCCCGCAGCGCGGCCTCCGTCGTCACCTCCGGGCCGGGCAGCACCTCGCGCAGGCGCCACTCGTCGAAGGCGGGAGCCTCCCCGATCGCCCGGGTGAGCTCGATGCCCTTGATGAGCCCGGCGACGTCCTCGTCCTCCCCGAGGTAGTTCGGGTCCACGAGCAGCGGCGCCTCAGGGTCGGAGCTCGTCAGACGGACCGTGCCGCGGCTCTTCGGCTGCGCGATCCCCGGAGCGATCGTGTACGAGTTCGCCGGTGCGCTGAACTCCGCCGAGTGGAACGGCACATGGATCGCGGCGAGCTGGATGTCCGCCCCGTCCAGGGCCGGGTCGCTGCGCAGGAACATCACCGACTCCGACAGGTTGTTCGCACCCACCGGGATCGGCTGCTTCGACTCGTACACCACGCCCAGCAGGAGGTGGTCGTGGAGGTTCTTGCCGACTCCCGGGAGGTCCACGACGGTGTCGACCCCGATCTCGGCCAGCTCGGCGGCGGCGCCGATGCCCGAGAGCATGAGCAGACGCGGAGACTCCAGCGCTCCGGAGGAGACGATGACCTCGCCGGTCACCCGGATCTGCTCGCCGTCGAGCAGCTCGACCCCGGTGCACCTGCCGCCCTCGATGAGCAGACGGCGGACGTGGGCACCCGTGCGGACGGTGATGTCGCCGCGGTCGAGCACGGGCGCCACGAGGGCGTTCCAGGTGTCCTGGCGCACGCCCCCCTTGATGTTCGTCGGGTTCCAGCCCGCGCCCTCGAGCACGGCGCCGTTGAGGTCGTCGTTCGTCGGGTAGCCGGTCTGCACGCAGGCTTCGACGAAGGCCTCCGAGACCGGGTTGGCGGACTTGTCCCGCAGCGTCGCGACGTGCATCGGGCCGCCGGCACCGTGGTACTCGTCCGCGCCGCCCTCGAAGTCCTCGATCTCCTTCATCAGGGGCAGGACGCTGTCGTAGTCCCAGCCGGCGTTGCCCTGCTTGGCCCAGCCGTCGAAGTCGGACCGGTGACCGCGGATGAACTGCATCGCGTTGAGGCAGCTGGTCCCGCCGAGGACCTTCCCGCGCGGCCAGTCGTGGACGCGCTGCGCGGTCCCGTCCTGCGCGACCGTGCGGTAGGCCCAGTCGACCTCGGTGCCCCACAGGCTGGGCCAGGCAGTCGGGTCAGGGATCCCGGGGTGGGTGTTCTCGACGCCGGCCTCCAGGAGGAGGACCCGCCCCGCGCCGAGGTCGGAGAGCCTGCGGGCGACGGCGCATCCGGCTGAGCCGGCGCCGACGACGATGTAGTCGTACTCGGTGCTCATGGGAGGTGGTTCCTTCCGGTCAGCGGACGATGGCGTCTTCGGCGACGGGCTGGGTGGACTCGTTGAGCTCCGCCGCGGCGGGGGTCTGGGCGGTGGGAATGAGCCGGCCGAGTCCGATCGCGGCCGCACCGCCGAGGAGCGCGCCGATGATGGGGCCGAGCGTCCAGACCCACCAGGCGGGTCCGACGCCGGGGAACGAGACCTCGCCCCACCCGAGGATGAAGGTCGCGATGCGCGGCCCGAGGTCACGGGCAGGGTTGATGCCGGACATGGTCAGCGGTGCGAGGACCATGATGATGAAACCGACGACCAGGCCCAGGATCAGGGCGAACGACCGCGGGCTGGGGGCGAAGACGTTCCGGTTGTCGAGCATCAGGAAGAGGACGAGCGCGAGGACGAACGTGCCGAAGGCCTCGGCGGCGAGGGCACCCGGGGTGCCGATGAGGTCCATGTCCCACCCGTTGGCGCCGGCGATCGCCGGGTTGGGCGAGAAGCAGTGGAAGATCATCGCGCTGAGCGTGCTCGCGGGGTCGCCGCGCTCGATGCCATTGGCGGCCTCGAAGGCCTCGATGGGTGCGCGGTAGAGGTAGTACAGGACGAGGGAGCCGACGACGCCGCCGGCGATCTGCGCGCCGATGTAGGCGGGCACCTCACGCCACGAGAAGCGGCCGAACGCCGCCAGGGCGATGGTGATCGCCGGGTTCACATGAGCACCGCTGACGACACCCACGACGAGGATGATCACCATGATCGTGAAGGCGAACGCGATGCTGAGCTCGAACAGGCCGTACGAGCCGGACGTGATTGCCGTCGCGACCGTCATGAGGCCGATCGACGTCATGAGGAAGAGACCGGTGAACTCGCCGAGCATCCTGGCCGGCAAGGACTTGGGCATGATGCCTCCGTGGGCAGGGCGCGCTGCTACGCGCGGGTGGGGGATGGCCCGACCGCGCCGGAGGACTACACGTCGTCGTGCAGCGTCGGGCACAGCCGGTCGTGCGCGGTGCCGTTCTGCGCCGGGTCGGTACGCAGGACCGGGACCGCGCCGGGGG
>NZ_CAMPHH010000364.1 GCF_946885855.1 uncultured Actinotalea sp.
ATCCGTGACCCTGGCCCCCCGCCCCCCACCGCAGCGGGGAAGGTCTGTTGCGGCATACGCCACGGATCCTCCCCACGAAGCGTTGCAGGCCGCGGCGACGGCGTCCCGCGCGGGGCCGACCGCGATCCGGCCGACGCGCGGGAGCCGGCGGGCGGCGTAGCACAATGGCGCGCATGAGCTCAGCGCCGAGTGTCTCCTCCTCCATCACGGTCCGTCTGCAGGTCCAGGCCCGGCCGACGGCGATCAGCGACCTCACCACGTGCATCGAGCAGGCCGGCGGCATGGTGACAGCGCTGGACATCACGCGCTCCGAGCACGAGCGCATCGGCGTCGACGTCACGTGCGCCACCCGGGGCGAGAACCACGCCCAGTCGATCGTCGAGGCGCTGCGCGGGCTCGAGGGGATCACGGTCGAGCGCGTCAGCGACCGGACGTTCCTCATGCACCTCGGCGGCAAGCTGTCGGTGGAGTCCAAGGTGCCGCTGCGCAACCGCGACGACCTGTCCATGGCCTACACGCCCGGCGTCGCGCGCGTGTGCGAGGCCATCGCGGCCCGACCGGAGGACGCCCGGAACCTCACGATCAAGCGGAACACGATCGCCGTCGTCACGGACGGCACGGCCGTCCTCGGCCTCGGGGACATCGGCCCGCTCGCCGCCCTGCCGGTGATGGAGGGCAAGGCGGTGCTGTTCAAGCGCTTCGCCGGGATCGATGCCTTCCCCATCGCGCTGGACACGACGGACGTCGACGAGATCGTCGACACGGTGTGCGCCATCGCCCCCGTGTTCGCCGGGATCAACCTCGAGGACATCTCGGCACCGCGCTGCTTCGAGGTCGAGCGCCGGCTGCGCGAGCGCCTGGACATCCCGGTCTTCCACGACGACCAGCACGGCACGGCGATCGTGGCGCTGGCCGCGCTCATGAACGCCCTCAAGGTCGTGGGCAAGGACCTCGGGGAGGTGCGCATCGTCATGTCCGGCGCCGGGGCGGCGGGTACCGCGGTGCTCAAGCTGCTCCTGGCCGCCGGCGCGCGGGACGTCGTCGTCTGCGACGTCGAGGGGGTCGTCCACGTCGCCCGGCCGGGCCTGCACGAGTCGTTGCTCTGGACCGCGCAGCACACGAACCCACGGGGCCTCAGCGGGACGCTCAAGGAGGCCGTCGTCGGGGCGGACGTGTTCATCGGGCTCTCGGCGCCGGACGTCCTCGACGGCGACGACGTCGCCCGGATGGCCCCGGGCTCGATCGTCTTCGCCATGGCCAACCCGCGCCCGGAGGTGGACCCGGACGAGGCCGCGCAGCACGCCACCGTCGTCGGCACGGGGCGCTCGGACTTCGCCAACCAGATCAACAACGTCCTCGCGTTCCCGGGCGTGTTCCGCGGGCTCCTGGACGCGCAGTCGCACGAGGTGACCACGGAGCTGCTGCTCGCGGCCGCGCGGGCCCTCGCCTCCGTCGTGACGGACGAGGAGCTGAACCCGACCTACATCATCCCGAGCGTCTTCAACCCCGAGGTGACCACGCGCGTCGCCGCGGCCGTGGAGCAGGCGGCGCGGGCCGGAGCAGCGCGGACCGCGGACAGCCAGGACCCGGCGGAGGCGGTCGCCGCGTTCTGAACGGCGGCGCGGGGCGAGGCCCCCGGCCGCGGACCGTCGACCCTGCCGGCCGGAGGACCGCCCAGAGCCCTCAGCCCCAGGCCCCTCGCGCGTACTGCACCGGCCACAGCGGCGCCGCTCCGCCGTCGGCGCCGGCCTGCACCGCCGCCGCGGGCACGCCGAGCTCGTGCGCGGCGCGCAGCACCCAGGACGGGTCGCGCAGCGCCGCGCGACCGACCATGACGGCGTCGATGCCGTCGTCGGCGAGGACCTCCTCCGCCTGCGGCCCGTCGGTGAGGAGCCCGACGGCGGCCACCGGCAGCCCGCTGACCTCACGGACCCGGCGGGCGAGCGGTACCTGGTAGCCCGGCCCGACGGGGATGTCGGCGAGGACGTTCCCGCCGCTGGAGACGTCGACGAGGTCGGCGCCGAGCGGGCCGAGGACGGCCGCCACCGCGGCGACGTCCTCCACCGTCAGGCCGCCGTCGACCCAGTCCGTCGCGGAGACGCGCACGAGCAGGGGCTTGTGGTCCGGCCACACCGCACGCACCGCCGCCACGACCTCGCGGAGCAGGCGGGCACGGTTCTCGGCGGTCCCGCCGTACGCGTCGGTGCGGTGGTTGGACAGCGGTGAGAGGAACTGGTGCAGGAGGTACCCGTGCGCCGCGTGCACCTCGACGACGTCGAACCCCGCGGCGTCGGCCCGGCGCGCGGCGTCCGCGAACGCGCCGACGACGCCCGGGAGCTCCTCGGCCGCGAGCGCGCGCGGCGCGGCCAGCCCCTCGAACGGGACGGCCGACGGCGCGACGGTGACCCAGCCGCCGTCGTCGGTCGCGACGGACCCCCGCAGCGGCGCCCAGGGCCGGTGGGTGGAAGCCTTGCGGCCCGCGTGCGCGAGCTGGACGCCGGCGAGCGCCCCGCCGGCGTGGACCGCGCGGACGACCCGGGCCCACGGCTCGACGTGGGCGTCCGCCCAGAGCCCGGCGTCGTGCGGGGTGATGCGCCCCTCGGGCACGACGGCGGTCGCCTCGGTCAGGACGAGCCCGAACCCGCCGACGGCGCGCGCGCCGAGGTGCACCACGTGCCAGTCGTCGACGAGGCCGTCGGTCGAGGAGTACTGGCACATCGGCGCGAGCCAGGCGCGGTTGCGGGCGGTCGTCCCGCGCAGGGTCAGGGGTTCGAGCAGTCGGGGCGTCACACCAGGGGACCAACGGTCCCGGTCCGGCCGCCATTCCTGGTGGCCGGACCGGGGTCGCGGGACCGTGGGGACCCCGACGGGCAGGCGTCGCACGGCGCTCAGCCGAACAGCGCCGAGGCCTTGAGCACCGTCTGCAGCAC
>NZ_CAMPHH010000365.1 GCF_946885855.1 uncultured Actinotalea sp.
GACCACCGGAGCACCCCGTGACCCGCTTCCCCGCCGTCCGGCCCCGCCGGCTGCGGCGCACGCCCGCGCTGCGCCGGCTCGTCGCCGAGACGCACCTCGTGCCCGCGCAGCTGGTGCTGCCCCTCTTCGTCAAGGAGGGTGCGACGGAGCCCGTGCCGATCACGTCGATGCCCGGCCAGGTGCAGCACAGCCGCGACAGCCTCCGGCGGGCGGTGGCCGAGGCGGCGTCGGCGGGGATCGGCGGCGTCATGCTCTTCGGCGTGCCGGCGGAGCGGGACGCGACCGGGTCCGCGGCGTGCCGGCCGGAGGGGATCCTCAACCTCGGGCTCGCCGACGCCGTCGCGGAGGCCGGTGACGCGCTCGTGGTCATGGGCGACCTGTGCCTGGACGAGTTCACCGACCACGGGCACTGCGGCGTGCTCGACGCCCGGCCCGGACGTGCCGGCGAGGTCGACAACGACGCGACGCTCGAGCACTACCGCACCACGGCCGTCGCGCAGGCCGAGGCGGGCGCCCACCTGCTGGGCCTCAGCGGGATGATGGACGGGCAGACGGCGGCCGTCCGCGCGGCGCTCGACGCGGCGGGCCACGAC
Source organism: uncultured Actinotalea sp. (assembly GCF_946885855.1). The sequence goes on from NZ_CAMPHH010000365.1 coordinate 594, forward strand.
CACGTCGCGCTGCTCGCCTACGCGGCCAAGTACGCATCGGCGTTCTACGGGCCGTTCCGCGAGGCCGTCGACTCCCAGCTCACCGGGGACCGGCGCGCGTACCAGCTCGACCCGGCCAACCGCCGCGAGGGCCGGCGCGAGGCGGTGCTCGACGTCGAGGAGGGCGCCGACGTCGTCATGGTCAAGCCGGCCGGCTCGTACCTCGACGTGCTCGCCGACGTCGCCGCGACGAGCGAGGTCCCGGTCTGGGCGTACCAGGTGTCCGGGGAGTACGCGATGATCGAGGCCGCCGCCGCGCAGGGGTGGCTGGACCGGCGGCGCACCGTCGCCGAGTCGGTGCTGGCGATCCGCCGGGCCGGGGCGGAGGCGATCCTGACCTACTGGGCGCTCGAGCTCGCCGGCTGGCTGCGGGAGGAGATCTGATGGGGACGACGCAGGACGGCACGCCGCCCACCGCGGACCGGCGGGCCAGCACGGCCCGCTCCGCCGAGGCGTTCCTCGCCGCGCAGGCGGTCATGCCGGGCGGCGTCAGCTCGCCGGTGCGCGCGTTCCGGTCGGTCGGCGGCACGCCGCGGTTCATGGCGTCGGCCCGCGGGGCGTACCTGACCGACGTCGACGGCAACGAGTACGTCGACCTCGTCGGCTCGTGGGGGCCGATGGTCCTCGGGCACGCGCACCCCGCCGTCGTCTGGGCCGTGCAGCAGGCGGCGTCACAGGGCCTGAGCTTCGGGGCGCCGACCGAGCGGGAGACGCTGCTGGCGCAGGAGGTCCAGCGGCGCGTCCCCGCCGTCGAGCGGCTGCGGTTCGTCTCCACGGGCACCGAGGCGGCGATGACGGCGATCCGCCTCGCGCGCGGTGCCACAGGGCGGCCCCTGATCATCAAGTTCGCGGGCTGCTACCACGGGCACCTCGACGCGCTCCTGGCCCAGGCCGGCTCGGGTGTCGCGACGCTGGCGCTGCCGGGCTCCGCCGGCGTCACCGAGGCGACCGCGGCCGAGACGCTCGTCCTGCCGTACAACGACGTCGCCGCTGTCGAGGCGGCGTTCGCCGCGCACGGTGACCGGATCGCCGCCGTCGTCACGGAGGCCGCGCCGGCCAACATGGGCGTGGTCCCGCCGCTGCCCGGCTTCAACGCGGCGCTGCGCCGGATCACGCGCGACCACGGCGCGATGCTCGTCCTGGACGAGGTGCTCACGGGCTTCCGGGCGTCGTCCTCGGGGTGGTGGGGGCTGGAGAGCGCGGTCGAGGGCTGGGACCCGGACCTGCTGCTGTTCGGCAAGGTCGTCGGCGGCGGGCTGCCCGTCGCCGCGGTCGGTGGGCGGCAGGACGTCATGGAGCAGCTCGCACCGCTGGGCCCGGTCTACCAGGCGGGCACGCTGAGCGGGAACCCGGTGGCCACGGCCGCGGGCCTCGCGACGCTGCACGCCGCCGACGACGCCGTGTACGCACGCATCGACCACGCCGCGCACGTCGTGGCGGACGCGCTGGCCGCGGCCCTGACCGCCGAGGGCGTGCCGCACTCGATCCAGTGGGCCGGGACGCTGTTCAGCCCGGCGTTCGTCGACCCGGCCGACGGCCCGGTCACCGACTACGCCCGCGCCCAGGCCCAGGACACCTGGCGCTACCCCGCGCTCTTCCACGCCCTCCTCGAGCACGGCGTGCACGCGCCGCCGAGCGTGTACGAGGCGTGGTTCCTCTCCGCGGCGCACGACGACGCCGCGCTGGGCCGGGTCCTCGAGGCGCTTCCCGCCGCGGCGCGTGCCGCGGGGGCGGCGCGCCCGGCCTGACGGACGGGGGTCGGCGCAGGATCCAGCGGGCAGGGCTCGACGGGCTGGGCTCGACGGGCTGGGCTGGACGGGCAGGGCTCGACAGGCGAGCTCGATGGGCAGGGCTCAGCGGGTGGGGCGGGCCGCGCACGTGACGCACGTGCGCGCCGTCGGGCGGGCCTCGAGACGTCCCGCGGGGATCGCACCGCCGCAGCGCTCGCACGTGCCGTAGGTGCCGGCGGCGATCCGTGCCTCCGCAGCGTCGACCTCAGCCAGCTCGGCGGCGGCCTGGCGCGCCAGCGCACCGATCTGCGAGCGCTCGAAGGCGATCGTCGCTCCCTCGGGGTCGTGCTCGTCATCGAGGTTCGACCCCTCGGCGGCCGCGACCACCTCGTCGAACCGGCCGGTGAGCGCCGCCAGCCGCTCCGCGGCCGCGGCCCGGCGGCCGGCGAGGGCGGCGCGGGCGGCCGTCTGGTCCATGCCGCCATGGTCGTCCCGGGGCCGCGGCGCCGCCATCGGGTGAACAGTCGGCAAAGAAGGGGAGGCGGCGCGGCCACGCAC
>NZ_CAMPHH010000366.1 GCF_946885855.1 uncultured Actinotalea sp.
CCACCGCGCCGGTCGACCCGACGGCGCCGTCGGGCGACCCCACCGTGTCCGTCGACATCAACGGCCTGGACGACGGCCCCAGCAGCTCGATCGTCGTGCTGCTGGCGATCACGCTGCTGTCCGTCGCGCCGTCGCTGCTGCTCATGATGAGCAGCTTCACGAAGATCTTCGTGGTGCTCGCGCTGACCCGGAACGCCCTGGGCCTCACGGGGGTCCCGCCGAACCAGGTCATGGCGGGCCTGGCCCTGTTCCTCAGCCTGTTCATCATGGCGCCGGTCATCTCGGCGGTGAACGACATCGGCGTGCAGCCCTACCTCGACGGCACGCTCGCCTTCGGCGACGCCGTCGACGTCGGCTCGGGGCCGCTGCGGGACTTCATGCTCGCCCACACGCGGGAGTCGGACATCGCGCTGCTGACCCGCGCGGCCGACGCCGCCAACCCCGCCACGCGCGCCGACACCCCCATGACGACGCTCATCCCGGCGTTCATGCTCAGCGAGCTGCGGTCGGCGTTCATCATCGGCTTCGTCATCTTCGTGCCGTTCCTGGTCATCGACCTGGTCGTGTCCGCCGCCCTCATGAGCATGGGCATGATGATGCTGCCGCCGGTCATGGTGTCCCTGCCGTTCAAGCTGCTGCTGTTCGTGCTCGTCGACGGCTGGGGCCTCATCACCACGGCGCTCGTGGGGAGCTACGGCTGATGGACACGACCGCCGTCCTCGACATCGGCCTCGACGCCCTCGTCCTCGCCGCCAAGCTCTGCGCGCCCATCCTCATCACCGCGCTCGTCGTCGGCTTCGCCGTCTCCCTCCTGCAGTCGATCACTCAGGTGCAGGAGGTGACGCTGTCCTTCGTGCCCAAGGCGGTCGCCGTCGGCGTCGCGCTGCTCGTCGCCGGGCACTGGATGATCTCCGAGACGGTCGCGTTCACGACCGAGCTCTACGGCCGCATCCCCTCCCTGCTGGGCGGGTGAGCGGGATGACCGTGACCCTGGCCCTGAGCACGATCGAAGTGATCATGCTCGCCGGCGTGCGCATCGCCGCGTTCCTCGTCATCGCGCCGCCGTTCGCCAGCCGCGCCGTGCCGGGCCGGGTCAAGGCGATGCTCGCGCTCGGCCTGGGGCTGGCCGTCTCGCCGCGGGCGGGCTCCGCGCCGGGCGCGGGCGGGTCCATCGCGGCCGGCACCGCGTCGTTCCTCGGCGACCTCGTCATGCAGGTGCTCATCGGCGGGGCGCTGGGCTTCCTCGTCGCCCTGGCGTTCGCGGCCGTCCAGGCTGCCGGCAGCCTCATCGACCTCTTCGGCGGCTTCCAGCTGGCCGCGGCGTTCGACCCCGCGAACATGAGCAACGGCGCGCAGTTCTCCCGGCTGTACCAGATGACCGCCGTCGTCCTCCTCGTCGCCTCCGACGCGCACCAGCTCGTCATCGGCGGCCTGCTGCGGACGTTCGAGACGCTGCCGCTCGGCACCGGGCTCGACCTGGCGAAGATGGGCGTCGCCGCGACCGAGGGGCTCACCCAGATGTTCCTCGCCGCGCTGCAGATCGCCGGGCCGCTCATCGTCGTGCTCTTCCTCGCCGACGTCGGCCTGGGCCTGCTCACCCGGGTCGCGCCGGCGCTCAACGCCTTCGCGCTCGGCTTCCCGCTGAAGATCCTGCTGACCATCACGCTCTCGGTCATGGCCTACCTGGCCCTGCCCGGCGTGGTCGAGGCCGTCACCGGCACGGCGGTCGAGGACGTCCTGCGGGTGGGGAGGTGAGCGCGCATGGCCAATGAGCCCCCCGGCGGTGGGGAACGGACCGAGAAGGCCACCCCGAAGCGCATGAAGGAGCTGCGGCGCGACGGGTCGCTGCAGCGCTCGCAGGACCTGTCCGCGTGGCTCGGCATGGGAGCCGCCGGCCTCATGCTCCCATTCGTCCTGAGCGAGGCGGCCGGTGCCGCGCGCGAGCAGATGACCGTCGTCCGCGACGTCATCGCGCGACCGGACCCGGCGACCGCGCTCACCGCGCTCGGCGACGGGCTCGGCTCGGTGCTGTGGTCCCTGGCGCCGCTGCTCGCGGTCGTCACCCTGGCCGCCGTCGTCGCCTCGGCCGCCCAGGGCGGGCTGCACATCTCGACCAAGAAGCTCAAGCCGCAGTTCCAGCAGTTCAACGTCGTCAAGGGCGCGAAGCGGGTCTTCGGGCCCGAGGCGTGGTGGAACGGCGTCAAGGCGGCGCTCAAGGCGACGGCGATCGGCGTCGTGCTGTGGGTGACCGTGCAGGCGATCGTGCCGCTGCTGCTGGCGTCCGGCGGGATCTCGCTGCACCAGATGATCGGCGCCGCGACCGGCGGGACGTCGAACCTCCTGCGGACCGGCGTCATCGCGGGCCTGCTGCTCGCGGCGGCCGACGTCGCCGTCATCGCCCGGCGCAACCTCAAGAAGACGCGCATGACGAAGTACGAGGTCAAGCAGGAGAACAAGCAGTCCGAGGGTGACCCGTACCTCAAGGGCGCGATCCGCTCCAAGCAGATCGCGATGAGCCGCAACCGCATGATCGCCAACGTCGCCAACGCCGACGTCGTGCTGGTGAACCCCACGCACGTCGCCGTCGCCCTGCGCTACGAGCCCGGGACCGGGGCGCCGCGCGTCGTCGCCAAGGGTGCGGGGCACGTGGCCGCGCGCATCCGCGCCGTGGCGAGCGAGAAGCGCGTCCCGATGGTCGAGGACGTGCCGCTCGCCCGGGCGCTGCACGCGGCGTGCGAGCTCGACCAGGAGATCCCGTCGCACCTGTACGTCGCCGTCGCGCGGGTGCTCGCGTTCGTCATGGCGCTCAGGCGTCGCGGCGCCGCCCTGGGCGTCCACCGCCCGCCGGGCGGCCCGTCGGACATCCCCGACCCGGCGCCGCCGCCCGACTTCAGCACGCCGCGCCGGAACAGACGCG
>NZ_CAMPHH010000367.1 GCF_946885855.1 uncultured Actinotalea sp.
CACCCGGAGCTCCCGTGACCCCGTCCCGTCCCGCCCTTCGCCCCAAGATCGTGCTGGAGGGCACCCGTCTGACGCACAAGACGGACCTCGTCTACGCCCTCCAGGAGCACCCCCGGATCACCGGCGCCCGCCGCTACCGCTATCACCTGCCGATCGTGTCCGCCGAGTGGGGGACGCTCACCGACGAGCCGTGGGGCCGGAGCCTCATCACGTTCACGCCGGAGCTGCGGGGAGCCGCCCTCGAGGGGTACGACGCCTGGGTCCGGCTCTTCCGGGCCCACCGGTACTACCCGTGGTTCGTCGACCGCTTCCACCTCTCGACCCTCGTCCACCAGGCCGCGCAGGGCACGCCGGTCGACCTCGACCACGTCGACGCCGCGCTCGCGGAGCTCGGCTTCCGCGTCGTCCACTGCGTCCGCCGGCCCGAGACCTTCCCCGCGGCCCGCGCGGCGAGGCTGGCCGTGTCCGGGAACCCGTCCCAGTACGACGACCTCGAGGTCTTCGTCCGAGAGCAGGAGGACCTCGCCGCCGCCGTGCGCGCCTCCCGCCTGCCGAGCCTCACCGTGGACATCTCCGACGACGACGTGGGTGCGGCCGCCGACCAGGTGGCGGACTGGTTGGACCGGGCGCACCTCCCCGCCGCGGAGCGGGGCTGAGCCGCCGCCCGAGATGCGCGGGGCCGACACCGCGCCCATCGTGGGGGGGACGCGCCGCACCCGGCGCACCACCGGACGAAGCGGAGGTACTCCCGATGGCTCGGACGATCTCGGACGTCATCACCCCGGACCCCGTCACGATCGAGGCGACCGGCACGGTGCGGGACGCGGCGGAGCTCATGCGCGCGGGCGACATCGGCGACGTCGTCGTCGTGGAGGACGGCCGGCTGCTCGGCATCGTCACGGACCGCGACCTCGTGGTGCGCGTGCTCGCGGTCGGCGGCGGCCCGGACGACCCGGTGCGGCAGGCGTGCAGCGGGGACCTCGTGACCGTGGCCCCGGACACGCCGCTGGAGGAGGCCGCTCGCGTCATGCGCGAGCACGACGTCCGCCGCCTGCCCGTGACCTCGGGCGAGGAGCTCGTCGGCATCGTCTCGATCGGCGACCTGGCGATGGAGAAGGACCCGCGGTCCACGCTGGCGGACATCTCCGCGGCCCGGCCGAACACCTGACGCACGAGGCGGGGAACGGCCCTTGCGCCGTTCCCCGCCCAGGACGTGGCGCACAGCACAGCCCGAAGATCACCGCACGGCTTCACTCCGGACGGGGCGGCGCCGATGATCTACGGGATGGTCATCCGCACGCGCGCCACGACGGCGCGGGGAGGCGCCGCCCACGGCGTGCCCCCCGCCGCGGTCGCGGCCGTCCTCGTCGCGATCGTCCTGGCCACCGTCCCGGTCGCGCCGGCGCCCGTGCGCTCGTGGGTCACGTGGGTGCTGTTCCTCGCCGTCCACGTGGCGTTCCTGCGTGACACCTCGGCGGTCGTCCGGGACCCCCGGTCCAACGTCGCGACGCGACGGCTGTGGGCGGTCTTCCTCGTCGCCGTCGGCCTCTTCACGCTCGGCGACGTGCTGCAGCTCGTCGCGATGGCGACGAGGCCGTGGACGGTCGAGCTGGCCTTCGGCGTCCCTGCCCAGCGCGTCCTGGTCCTGGCCGGCGTCGCCCTGGTCTTCCTGGCGGCGGCCGCGATGCCGGTGCGGCTCGCCTCCGCCCGCGAGACGGCCCGGTTCGCGATCGACGTCGGGGTGGTGGTGCTGGGCGTCGTGGCCGTCGCCGTGGTGTGGCACCCCGTGTCGCCGGAGCGGGACGACCTGGCGCTGCTGCTGCTGGAGGGGCCGCTCCTCTTCGCCGTCGCCACCCTGGCGATCTTCAAGCTGGTGTTCGCGCCGGAGCGTCCCTTCAGCCGGGGGGCGGGCTGGCTCCTCGCCCTCGCCGCGCTCGGGGAGGCGGCCCTGGCCACGGCCAACATCGGGGAGGGCTTCGCGGCGAACCTCTCCCTCACCAACGGCATCGCCCTCGCCTGCAACGCCCTCCTCGCGCTGGCAGCCCGCGTCCAACGGCGCGCCGGCAGTCACGCGACGCCCGCACGACGGCGGGCGCTGGAGCTGCGCCGCCTGCCGTACGTCGCCGTGCTCACCGTGAACGTCCTCCTCGTCGCGTCCCTGCTGACGGAGGGCCTGACGTCCCGGACCTGGGTCGTCCTCGCCGTGACGATCACGTCGACCGCCCTCGTGCTCGCGCGCCAGTGGCTCTCGCTGTCCGAGCAGCAGACGCTCCTGCGCCGGCTGCACCGCGCGCTGGAGGAGCGGGACACGCTCACCGCGCGGCTGGAGCACCTCGCGTTCCACGACCCCCTGACCGGCCTGATGAACCGCTCCCGGTTCACCGCACTGCTGGACGCCGCCGTGGACGCCCGGCGCGACGCGGACGTCACGGACCCGGCGTCCGGCCCCGGCTGCGTCCTGCTCGTCGACCTGGACGGCTTCAAGGCCATCAACGACGCGCTCGGCCACGCCGCCGGGGACGCGGTGCTCGTCGCGGTGGCGGACCGGCTGCGCACCTGCGTGCGCGCCGACGACACCGTCGCGCGCTTCGGCGGGGACGAGTTCTGCGTCCTGCTGGCCGGGGACCTCCAGGAGGGGCGGGAGATCGCCCTGCGGGTCGTGGAGCTGCTGTCCCGCCCGTTCGACCACGACGGCCGGACGGTGCGCGTCGGTGCGAGCGTCGGCGTCGCCGCGGTGTCGGACGCACCCAGCGGGGAGATCCTCCACCGGGCCGACGTCGCGATGTACGCGGCCAAGGCGCAGGGGCGCGGCAGCGTGGTGGTCGACGCCGTCACGACCTGACGGTCGACCACCCCTCGACCGCGAGTGCGATCGGCCCGTTCCTCAGATTCCCGCCCGCC
>NZ_CAMPHH010000368.1 GCF_946885855.1 uncultured Actinotalea sp.
GACTGGCGATCGTCGCCGCGATCGTCCGGGCGCACCGCGGCGCCGTCGCGGTCCGGCCGACCCCCGGCGGCGGGACGACCGTGCGGGTCACCCTCCCGCCGGCGGACGGCAGCGCCGAGGCCGACGACGACGCGGCCGTCCCCGGGCGGGACGCCGCCGCGGACGACGATGCGGCGACGGTCACCGGACGGGGGGACGGCGCCGCCCCCGGGCCGGGTCTACGATGACTGCTCGTTCCGGCACCCCACAGCGAGGCTCGTCATCCATGGGCGTCATCGACGCACCCCAGTGGTTGTCCCAGGCGTTCGTCCGAGCCGCACGAGGCGCCGGCGCGACGTCCCCGACGGAGCACGTGGAGAAGGTGGCCCGCGGGCTGCTGGACCGGTGGACGGAGCCGGAGCGCCACTTCCACAACCTGCGTCACCTCACCGACGTGCTCATGCGCGTCGACGAGCTGTCGGAGGAGACCCACGAGCCCGACCTGGTCCGGCTGGCCGCGTGGTACCACGGCGCCGTCTTCGACGCGGCGGAGCGGGCCTCCTACGCCGGCCGCGGCGGTGAGGACGAGCAGGCCAGCGCGGTCCTCGCCCGGGAGGAGCTGAGCGCGTTGGGCGTGCCGGCGGCCGCCGCCGACCGGGTGGCGTACCTCGTCACCGCGCTGCGGCGGCACAGCCCCGTCCCGGAGGACTTCGACTGCGCCGTGCTGTGTGACGCGGACCTCGCCGTGCTGGCGTCGGAGCCGCAGCGGTACAAGGCCTACCTCGAGGACGTCCGCGCCGAGTACGCCCACCTGCCCGTCGAGGCGTTCGTGCGCGCGCGGATCCGCATCCTCGAGCGCCTCACCGAGCGGCCCCGGCTCTTCGTCAGCCCCCTCGGGGCGGCGTGGGAGGAGCCGGCCCGGCAGAACACCGCCGCGGAGCTGCACCGGCTCCGCAAGGAGCTGCGGAAGCTCGAGGCCGCCGCCGAGGTCCGCGCCGAGGGTGCGGCGCAGCTGGACGACACCGCGACCGTGCAATCGGGCGCCGATGGCGAGCCCGTCCACAGGTCCGACGGGACCCACGCCTGAGCCTCCCGGTGCCGACCTAGCGTCGGCGGCTCACCACGAGCCGAGGAGGGCCCATGAGGTACGAGGTCGACAGCGACCAGGTGGCGCAGGCGAGCGCGGCGGCGGGGCGGTCCGTCGCCGCCGTCCGGACCGAGGTGGCGGCCCTGCTACGCCACCTCACCGACCTGCAGGGCGGCTGGCGAGGGGGCGCGGCGACGGCCTTCGGCGGCGTGCTCGCCGAGTGGTCCGCCACGCAGCAGCGGGTCGAGGCGAGCCTCGACCAGATCACCGCGGCGCTGGCCGCAGCGGCGTCCACCTACGCCGAGGCGGAGCAGAACGCGTCGCGGCTGTTCGCCCGCTGACCCGGCCGGGCCGGGCGGCACGACCGCCCGGCCCGGTGCCTGCCTCGCACTCCGCTCGGCCGCTGCCCCGGGGCACAGGGTCCGGTCCCCGGTGGTGTGCTTCGATCGACCCCGTGGCCGTGCTCCTGGACCCCCCGCTGTGGCCGCGCCACGGGCGGGTGTGGGGCCACCTCGTGAGCGACACGTCCCTGGCCGAGCTGCACGCCCTCGCCGAGCGTGCCGGGATCCCGCGCCGTGCCTTCGACCGTGACCACTACGACGTGCCGCGCGAGCGCTACGACGACCTCGTCGCCCTCGGGGCGGAGCTCGTCGACTCCCGGGAGCTGGTCCGGCGGCTGCGCGCCTCCGGCCTGCGCGTCCCCGCCCGCGACCGCCACTGACCCGACGCGCAGCGCCCTGGTCGGGCTCGACGTCCCGACCCATCGCCGAGATGTCGAGCTCGGCGACCCAGGACGCCGAGAGCTCGACCTCGGCGACGCACGAAGCCGAGATGTCGACCTCGGCGACGTGGATCACCGAGATGTCGAACTCAGCGACGCGGGCCGTGCCGGGATGCGGGCCGTGCCGGACGACGCGGCCAGGACGCACGAACGGGCGCCCCCCGCAGGGGACGCCCGTCCGTGTGCTGGTCAGCCGCAGCGGCGGCCTCCCGATCCGGGGATCAGAAGTCCATGCCGCCCATGCCGCCGTCGCCACCGGCCGGAGCGGCGTGCTTCTCCGGCTTGTCGGCCACGACGGCCTCGGTGGTGAGGAACAGGGCCGCGATCGAGGCCGCGTTCTGCAGCGCCGAGCGGGTCACCTTCACCGGGTCGTTGACGCCCGCGGCGAGCAGGTCCTCGTACACGCCGGTCGCGGCGTTGAGGCCCTGGCCGGCGGGGAGGTGGCGCACCTTCTCCGCCACGACGCCGCCCTCGAGGCCCGCGTTGATCGCGATCTGCTTCAGCGGGGCGTCGACCGCGTACTGCACGATCCGCGCACCGGTCGCCTCGTCACCGACGAGCGAGGTGATCGCGTCGGTCTCGAAGGCGAGCTTGCCGGCCTGGATGAGCGCCACGCCACCACCGGCGACGATGCCCTCCTCGACGGCCGCCTTGGCGTTGCGGACGGCGTCCTCGATGCGGTGCTTGCGCTCCTTGAGCTCCACCTCGGTGGCCGCGCCCGCCTTGATGACGGCGACGCCGCCGGCGAGCTTGGCGAGGCGCTCCTGCAGCTTCTCGCGGTCGTAGTCCGAGTCGCTGTTCTCGATCTCCGCGCGGATCTGCGCGACGCGGCCGGCGATCTGCTCGGCGTCGCCCAGGCCCTCGACGATTGTCGTCTCGTCCTTCGTCACGACGACCTTGCGGGCCTGGCCCAGCATGTCGAGCGTGGCGTTCTCGAGCTTGAGGCCGACCGTCTCGGAGATGACCTGGCCGCCGGTGAGGATGGCCATGTCCTGCAGCATCGCCTTGCGGCGGTCGCCGAAGCCCGGGGCCTTGACGGCGACGGACTTGAA
>NZ_CAMPHH010000369.1 GCF_946885855.1 uncultured Actinotalea sp.
GCTTCTAGACGGGCGCCCACCGCGCGGGCCGAGGCACCCCGCGCACGACACAGACGGCACGACCAGCACCGACCGGGCCGACCGGCCCGCGGACGAGCGAGAGCACGACCGACACAGGAAGGCACGGCACATGACGGAGAAGCAGAGCATCATCGGCCGCATCACCCAGCTCGCGCGGGCCAACATCAACGCGCTGATCGACCAGGCCGAGGACCCGGCCAAGATGCTGGACCAGCTCATCCGCGACTACACGAACAACATCGTGGAGGCCGAGCGCGCCATCGCCCAGACGATCGGCAACCTGCGCCTGGCCGAGCAGGACCACAACGAGGACGTCGCCTCCGCCCGCGAGTGGGGCGACAAGGCCCTCGCCGCGTCCACGCGCGCCGACCAGTACCGCGCGCAGGGCGACCAGCCCAACGCCGACCGCTTCGACCAGCTCGCCAAGATCGCCCTGCAGAAGCAGATCTCGGCGGAGACCGAGGCCAAGCAGTCCGAGCCGCTCATCGCCACGCAGCGCGAGACGGTCGAGAAGCTCAAGGTCGGCCTCGCGGCGATGAAGGACAAGCTGGGTCAGCTCAAGACCCGCCGCGACACCCTCGTCGCCCGGCAGAAGGCCGCCGTCGCCCAGCAGCAGGTCCAGGGCGCCATCGCCTCGATCAACATCCTCGACCCCACGAGCGAGCTCGCCCGGTTCGAGGAGCGGGTCCGCCGCGAGGAGGCCATGGCGATGGGCCAGGCCGAGATCGCCGCGTCCTCGCTGGAGTCCCAGTTCGCCGAGCTCGAGTCCGCAGGTGCCGAGATCGAGGTCGAGGCGCGCCTCGCCGCGCTCAAGGCCGGCAACCGGCCCGCGCCGCAGATCGAGGCCTGGTCGGTCACCCCGGAGATCGAGGCCGCGCCGGAGCAGCGCGGCTGACCTGCCGGCCGCGGCCCCGCACGACCACGGCGCCCCTCCCCCGCGGGTGGGGCGCCGTCGTCGTCCGGGGGCGCGCGCGGTCCCAGCGGACTCCCAGGCAACCCCCAGACTCCGGGCGCAGACTGGAGGGCATGACCGAGCCTGAGGCGCGCCTCGTCGTCGTGGACGACGAGCCCACCATCCGCGAGCTGCTCACGACGTCCCTGCGCTTCGCGGGGTTCGAGGTGTTCGCCGCGGCCGACGGCGCCTCGGCCCTCACCCTGGTCCGCGACGTCCAGCCCGACCTCGTCGTCCTCGACGTCATGCTCCCGGACATGGACGGTTTCACGGTCACCCGGCGGATGCGGGACCGGGACCAGCACGTGCCCGTCGTCTTCCTCACCGCGCGCGACGACACGACGGACAAGGTGCAGGGCCTGACCGTCGGTGGCGACGACTACGTCACCAAGCCGTTCAGCCTCGAGGAGGTCGTGGCCCGGATCCGCGCCGTCCTGCGCCGCACACGCGCGGCGGGGGAAGCCGGGGAGGAGAACGTGCTGCGCCACGGCGACCTGGAGATGGACGAGGACTCCCACGAGGTGCGCCGCGGCGACCGCGTGGTGGAGCTCTCCCCCACCGAGTTCGCGCTGCTGCGCTACCTCCTGCTCAACGCCGGCCGGGTCCTGTCGAAGTCGCAGATCCTCGACCACGTCTGGGAGTACGACTGGGGCGGCGACGGCGCCATCGTCGAGTCCTACATCTCCTACCTGCGGCGCAAGATCGACCGGCGGCCGGACGGCACCCCGGAGGAGGTCCCCCTCATCCACACCAAGCGTGGCGTCGGGTACGTGCTGCGTCGCCCGCCCGGGGCCTGAGGCGTGGCCGCCCGAGGGGTCGGGGCGGCCTGGTCCGCGCTGCCGCTGCGGTCCCGCCTCACCGTGCTCTTCATCGCCCTGCTCGTGCTGGGCCTGGGTCTGTCCGGCGTGGCCGCCCAGGCCTTCCTGCGCCGGTCCCTCGTCGAGCAGGTGGACACCCAGCTCGCCGCCGCCGCGCCGCTGGCCGTCGAGCGCGTGACGGCCCGGGGCGGCATGCGCCGGCTCGACGTCGGGACGCTGCCCTCGGACTACCACGTCGCGATCCTCGACGTGGCCGGCGACGTCATCACCGCCCAGGCCGTCGACGGCGCGGCGGCGGGCAGTCCGACCGTCCCGGCGCTGTCCGCCGCGGAGGTCGCCGACCGGGCCGGCGAGGCGTTCACGGTGCCGGAGGCCGACGGCCCCGGACGGTGGCGCGCACTGGCCCTGCCGCTGGCCAGCGGGCGCCAGGGGGCGGTGGTCGGCTCGGTCGTCGTCGCGCTCCCGCTGGCCCCCGCGGAGGCCACGCTCGCGCAGATGCGCCGGGTGCTCGTGGCGATCGCCCTCGGCGTCGTCGGCCTCGGCGCGGCGGCCGGCTGGTGGGGCGTCCGCCGCGAGCTGCGGCCGCTCCGCGAGATCGAGACGACGGCGGGCGCCATCGCCGCGGGCGACCTCGCCCGGCGCGTCCCGGAGCAGCCGGCGACGACGGAGGTCGGCCGGCTCGCCGCCTCGCTCAACGCGATGCTGGCCCAGCTCGAGCAGGCGTTCGCCGCGCGCGAGGCCTCCGAGGAGCGCATGCGGCGGTTCGTCTCCGACGCGAGCCACGAGCTGCGCACCCCGCTCGCGACGATCCGCGGGTACGGCGAGCTGTACCGGATGGGCGCGCTCACCGGGCCCGACGACGTCTCCGCCACCATGCAGCGCATCGAGGGCTCCGCGGTCCGGATGGGCAGCCTGGTCGAGGACCTCCTGCACCTTGCCCGCCTGGACGAGGGCCGCCCGCTGCGCGCCGAGCCGGTGGACCTCGCTGTCCTCGCCACCGACGCCGCCGCCGACCTGCGCGCGCTGGACCCCGACCGCACGGTCCGGGTCGAGCCGCTGCAGGCCTGGGGCACGACGCGGGG
>NZ_CAMPHH010000370.1 GCF_946885855.1 uncultured Actinotalea sp.
GTCAGCAGCAGGGCGCGGGCGGCGGGTTCGACAACGACCCGTGGGCCACGTCCGGACCGTCCGCCGGCGGTGGTGGCTCGTACAACGACGAGCCCCCCTTCTGATCCACAGAGCCCGGCCCCGCTGACCACCGCGTCGGCCGGGCCACGAGGAACCCGAGGAGCACACGATGGCGAAGCCCGTCGTCCGCAAGCCCAAGAAGAAGCAGAACCCGCTCAAGGCGGCCAAGATCGAGGTCGTCGACTACAAGGACACCGCGCTGCTGCGGAAGTTCATCTCGGACCGCGGCAAGATCCGCGCGCGCCGTGTGACCGGTGTCTCCGTCCAGGAGCAGCGCGCCATCGCCCGGGCCGTCAAGAACGCCCGCGAGATGGCTCTGCTGCCGTACTCGAGCTCGGCTCGCTGAGAAAGGGGCCGAACTCATGGCGAAGCTCATCCTCACGCACGAGGTGACCGGTCTCGGCGCCCCCGGCGACGTGGTGGAGGTCAAGGACGGGTACGCCCGCAACTACCTCCTGCCGCGTGGCCTGGCCACGGCGTGGAGCAAGGGTGCCCAGAAGCAGATCGACCAGATCCGCAAGGCTCGCAAGAGCCGCGAGATCGCGTCGCTCGACGACGCGCGGGCGGTCCGCGACAGCCTGCAGTCCAAGCCGGTCGTCGTGACCGTCAAGGCCGGCGCGTCCGGCCGGCTGTTCGGCGCCGTCTCGACGACGGACATCGCCGAGGCGATCGCCGCCGCCGGTGGCCCGTCGGTGGACAAGCGCAAGATCGAGATCGGCCAGCCGATCAAGTCGATCGGCGAGTACCAGGTGCAGGTCCGCCTGCACGAGGACGTCGCCGCCCAGGTCGACGTCGAGGTCGTCCCCTCGGCCTGACGCCGCACCGCTCATGACGCGAGCCCGGTCCCCGCAGGGGGCCGGGCTCGCGTCATCCGGCCGTCCCTCCGGTCGAACGAATCTTCGGCAGCGGGCCGGTGGACAGGTGCATCTCCGCGGGCGTCAGCGCGGAGAGCGTCCGGCGCAGGGTCGTGATCACGGTCGCGACGACGAGCGCCTGCGCGTCGTGGTCGTGCTCGCGCTCGTGCTCACCCAGGGCCACGACGAGTCGTTGCACCGCCCGGTCCACGCGCTGGCGCCGGCCGGGCTCGGTGTCGGTCAGGCCGACCTCGCGCATCGCCTCGGCCAGCTCGCGCAGCGCCGCGGCCATCGGCCCGCGCAGCTCGGGTGAGAGGTCGCCGACGGGCGTGTCCCACGGGCGGTCCGCGGACAGGCCGTAGAGGTCGTCCAGGAGCAGGACGGCGTGCTCCAGCGCGCGGAACTGGCTCGTGCGGGCGTCGACGAGGTCGCGGTGCCGGCGCGCCCGGACGTTCCCGGTGACGGCCTCGTCGAACTCGTCCACGACCGCCCGGGCCCGCGCCAGACGGCGGCGCAGCTCGTCCCGGCCGGGACCGTGGCTGTCCAGGGGTGCGTCGCACCCCTGGTCGTCGAGGTGCTGGGCGACGTAGCGCAGGTGCGCGACGATCTCCGTGCGCAGGCCGGCGACGGCCTCATCGGTGGGGCCGAGGGAGAGGCTCGGCAGGGCGGCGTTGACGGCGATCGAGACGATGCCGCCCAGGAGGAACAGCCCCGCGTACGACGCCGCGTAGGTCACCTCGTCGCCCTGCCCCACGAGGAGCACGAAGACGGCGGCGAGCGGGACGTAGGACTTGCTGTCGGAGAACCAGGGGATCCCGGCGAGGAGGACGCCGACGAGCACGAGCACGGCGAGCGAGAGCACCTGCGGACCGAGCACGCTGTCCACCGCGATGCCGAGCGCGCCGCCGACGAGGATCGCGCCGAGCCCGCGGACCGCGTCCCCGGCGGAGCGCATCACGGCCGGGTGCATGGTGGCCACCGCGCCGAACGGTGCGTAGAAGGAGTACTCCGAGGCGCCGGGGACCTGCAGGGCGATGAGCCAGGCGACGACGGCGGCCAGGGCCGTCTTGCCGGCCAGCGTCGTCCGGGGATGGCCGAGCAGGCGACGCGCCCGCTCGCGCACGCGGGTGCCCACGGGGAGGGTCGGGGACATCCCTCCAGTGGAGCATGATCAACGGGATCTGCAACCGGGAGCAGCCCGGCGCGGACCTCAGGCGCCGGTGACCATCCAGGCGCGCCCGCGGGCCCGCAGGCCGGTCGTCACGGCGCGCGCGAGCATGAACAGCCCGCCGAACGCGACCCACGACCAGGCCAGGCCCGCGGCGCCGTCGTCGGCCCAGGAGCGGACGGCGACGGCGGCCGGGGCGTAGACCACGAGCGTCACGAGGCCCGCGACGGCCAGGTAGCGCCCGTCGCCCGCGCCGATGAGCACGCCGTCGAGCACGAAGACCCAGCCGGCGACCGGCAGCGTCGCGCACACGACCCACAGGGCGACGGCGACGGCGCGCCGGACGGCGTCGTCGTCGGTGAAGAGCGGGCCGAGCCACCACGCGAGGGGGGCGAGGAGGATCCCGAGGACGACGCCGGCGCCCGTGCCCCACTGGAGCGTGCGGCGCAGGACCGCCCGGGTCGCACCGACGTCACCGGCGCCGAGGCCCCGGCCGACGAGCGCCTGCGCGGCGATGGCCAGCGCGTCGAGCGCGAACGCGATGAGGCCCCAGAGGGCCATCACGACCTGGTGGCCCGCGAGGGACACCGTGCCCAGGCCGGCCGCGACCCACGCCGCCAGGAGCAGCGCGGCGCGCAGGGAGAGCGTACGCAGCAGCAGCGGCACCCCCGACCGCGCGCCGTGCAGCACCCCCGCCCCGGTGGGCAGCAGCGGGACGCCCTCCCGGCGCGCGCCGCGGACGACGACGGCGCCCAGCACCCCGGCCATGAGCAGCTGCGTCACGGCGG
>NZ_CAMPHH010000371.1 GCF_946885855.1 uncultured Actinotalea sp.
GCGCCGCCGGGGCCCGCTCCGCGACCGGCGGACGTGGCCAGTCGCAGGACGCGGCCCCCGGCGCGACGACATGGCTCGGCGACGCGCTCGCGGAGGCGGCCGGCGCCGACGTCGTGCTCGACGGGCTGCTCGGCATCGGGGCGCGCGGGGGGCTGCGTGGGACGGCGGCGGAGCTCGTCCACCTGCTCGCGGAGGTGCTGGGTCAGCTCGAGGAGGCCGGTGGCGCGCAGGCCCGCGGCGTGGGGGACGGCAGGGTGGGCTGCAGCGGTGCCGGACCCGCCTCGCCGACGACGCTGCGGCCCGCCGTCGTCGCGGTGGACCTGCCGTCCGGGGTCGACGTCGACACCGGTGCGGTGCCGGGCGCCGTCCTGCCCGCGGACCTCACGGTGACCTTCGGTGCGCCGAAGCCGGCGCTGCTGCTGCCCCCGGCGGCGCACCTGACGGGCCGACTCGTGGTCGTCGACCTCGGCCTGGCGCCGGTCCTGGCGGACCACCGGGCCGAGCCCGCGGTGCGTCGCCTCCGGCCGGCGGACGTCGCGGGCCTGTGGCCGGTGCCGGGGACGGACGCGCACAAGTACCGCCGCGGCGTCGTCGGCGTCGTGGCCGGGACCGCCACGTACCCGGGGGCCGCGGTGCTGACGGTCGCGGGGGCGCAGGGCGGCGGGTGCGGGATGGTCCGGTACGTCGGGCCCGACGCCGTCCGCCAGGCGGTCGTGGCGGCGCACCCCGAGGTCGTCACGAGCCACGACGCCGGCGTGCACGTGCAGGCGTGGGTGCTCGGGCCGGGGCTGGACCCCGGGGACGAGGAGCAGGCCGGCCGCGCGCGCGCGGCGCTGTTCGCCGCCCTGGACGGGCCCGGGCAGCACGGTCGGCACGAGCGGGGAGGGCACGGGAAGCAAGGGCGACGCGGGGAGCCCACGCACCACTGCCCGGTCGTCGTCGACGCCGGGGCGCTGGGGCTCCTGCCGGACCGGGTGCCGCCGCACGTCGTCCTCACCCCGCACGCGGGCGAGCTCGCCCGGCTGCTGCAGGGCCGGGGGGTCGACGTCGACCGCGAGGACGTCGAGGCCGAGCCGCTGCGCTGGGCGCGCGAGGCGCACGAGCGCACGGGGGCGACGGTGCTGCTCAAGGGTGCCGTGACCGTCGTCGTCGGCCCGCACGGGGCGTTCGCCCAGGCGGACGCGCCGCCGTGGCTGGCGACCGCCGGTGCCGGGGACGTCCTGGCCGGCGTCCTCGGCGCGCTGCTGGCCGGGCGCTCGGACCTCGACGCGCCCGACGACGCCGCGCGGCTCGCGGCCGCGGCCGCGTGCGTCCACGGCCTGGCCGCGGACCGGGCGAACCCCGGTGGGCCGGTCACGGCGGGCGACGTCGCGCGGGCCCTGCCGAGGACGGTCGCCGAGCTGCTCTCGGGTGAGCAGGAGGCGTGAGCGAACAGCGCAACGCCGAGCTCGTCACGCGCGGCCGGGACCGGGCCGACGTCGTCGTCCGGCTCTGACGCGCCCGCGGACCGCGGTGGGAGACTGGCGCCCGTGAGCAGCTACCCCGCCCGCGCCGTCGTCGACCTCGCCGCGATCCGCGCCAACGTCGCGGCGCTGCGCGAGCATGCCGGGGGCGCGGCCGTCCTGGCGGTGGTCAAGGCCGACGGGTACGGGCACGGCCTGCTGCCGAGCGCCCGGGCCGCGCTCGCGGGCGGGGCGTCCTGGCTCGGCGTCGCCCAGGTGGACGAGGCCCTGGCCCTGCGCGCGGCCGGGATCACCGCGCCCGTCCTGGCCTGGCTCTACGCGCCCGGTGCACCGCTCGTGCGGGCCGTCGCCGAGCACGTCGACCTGTCCGTCGCGGCGCCCTGGGCGCTCGACGACGTCGTCGCGGCGGCCCGGGAGACGGGCGTCACCGCGCGCGTCCACGTCAAGGTCGACACCGGCCTGGGGCGCAACGGCGTGAGCCCGGCCGAGCTCGCTGACCTGCTCGACGCGGCGCTGCGCGCCCAGGCCGAGGGGTTGGTCGCCGTGGTCGGGCTGTGGTCCCACCTGGCGTTCGCGGATGCCCCGGACCACCCGACGGTGCGCGGCCAGGCGGCGGTGTTCGCCGACGCGGTCGCGCTCGCGGAGCGCGCCGGGGCGCGGCTGGAGGTGCGCCACCTGGCCAACTCGGCGGCGACCCTCACCGACCCCGCGGTGCGGTACGACCTCGTCCGGCCCGGCCTCGCCGTGTACGGGCTGTCCCCCGTGCCGCAGGTGGGCGCTCCGGCCGCGTTCGGGCTGACGCCCGCGATGCGCCTCGAGGCCGACCTCGCGCTGGTCAAGCGGGTGCCGGCCGGACAGGGCGTGTCCTACGCCCACGCCTACACGACCACCGCGGAGACCGTCCTCGGGCTCGTCCCGATCGGGTACGCCGACGGCGTCCCGCGCCACGCGTCGGGCACGCAGGAGCGGTGGGGCGGTCCCGTGCAGGTCGGCGGGCGCAGGCTCGGCGTCGCGGGCCGGGTGTGCATGGACCAGGTCGTGCTCGACCTCGGCCCGGACGCCACCGAGCGGGCGGGCGACACGGTCGTGCTGTTCGGGTCGGGGGCCGACGGCGAGCCGACGGCGGAGGACTGGGCGCAGGCCGCAGGCACGATCTCCTACGAGATCGTCACGCGGGTCGGGGCGCGGGTGCCGCGGGTCGTCGTCGGCGAGGACGTCGCGGTCGCGACAGCGGCGGACGAGGACCTCGCGTGACGCAGGAGGTCGTCCACGTCGCTGCGGACGCCGAGGCGATGCGCGCCTACGGCCGGCAGCTGGCCGTGGTGCTGCGCGCCGGTGACCTCGTCGTGCTGACCGGTCCGCTGGGCGCCGGGAAGACGACGTTCACGCAGGGGCTGGGG
>NZ_CAMPHH010000372.1 GCF_946885855.1 uncultured Actinotalea sp.
CCCCCCGTCCGACGCCTCCCGTCCGGTGCTGCCCGCCGCCGTCCTGTGGGACATGGACGGCACCCTCGTGAACACGGAGCCGGGCTGGATGGCGGCCGAGCAGGTGCTCGTCGAGGAGCACGGCGGGACCTGGACGCGGGAGGAGGCCGAGGCGATGGTCGGCCTCCCGCTGACGGAGGGGGCCGCGCGGCTCCAGGCGGCGGGCGTCGCGCTGCCGGTCCCGGAGATCGTCGAGCGCATGCTCGACCACGTGGTCGGGACGCTGCACGAGCACGCGGACTGGCAGCCGGGGGCCCGGGAGCTCCTCGTCGCCCTGCGCGACGCAGGGGTCCCGTGCGCGCTCGTCACGATGTCGTACCGACGCCTGGCCGAGGCGGTGCTCGCGTCCGCTCCGGAGGGGGCGTTCGGGGTGCTGGTCACGGGCGACGAGGTGACGCACGGCAAGCCCCACCCCGAGCCGTACCTCACGGCGGCCGCGGCACTCGGCGTCGACATCGCCGAGTGCGTCGCGATCGAGGACTCCCCGCCGGGGATCGGGTCCGCGCTCGCCGCGGGCGCCCGGACCCTCGGCGTCCAGCACATCGTGCCGGTCGAGGCCCGCCCGGGCCTGAGCCGGGTCGACTCCCTCGCCGGGATCACGCTCGCCGACCTGGCGCGCCTGCGCACCGGCGAGGTCATCGACCGGCTCGGGGACCCCTCATGACCGGGGCGTGACGCCCAGGGCGAGCTCGACGGCGCCTTCGGGCACGGCGGGTGGTTCGCCGCCGAACGCCGGGCACAGCTGCTGGTGCGCGCACCAGCCGCACAGGGCGCTCGTGCGGGGCTGCCACCGTCCGCTCTCGGCCGCCGACCGGATCCCCGCCCAGATGGCGCGCACCCGGCGCTCCGTCGTCCCGAGCTCGGCCGGGTCGGGGCGGTGGCGCAGCACCACGCCGTCGCCGAGGTACACGAGCTGCAGCATCGCGGGCGGGCGGTCCCGCAGCCGGGAGACGACGAGCGCGTAGAAGCGCATCTGGAAGAGGGCCCCGCCCTCGTACCCCTCGCGCGGGCTCTTGCCCGTCTTGTAGTCGACGATGCGGATCGCGCCGTCGGGCGCGACGTCGAGCCGGTCGACGATGCCCCGCAGCTCGAGGCCGTCGTCCAGGAGCGTGGAGACGGCCAGCTCACGCTCCGCGGGCTCGAGCCGGTTCGGGTCCTCGAGCGTGAAGTAGGTGTCCAGCAGGGCACCGGCGCCCGCGAACCACGCGTCGAGTTCGTCGGGGTCCTCGAGGACCTCGACGACCTCCGGCCGCTCCGCGACCAGACGCGCCCACTCCTGCGGGAGCAGCGCCCGCGCCGTCTGCGGCGTGCGGGTGCCGGCGGGCGCGTCGTAGAGGTTCTCGAGCACCCCGTGCACGAGGGTGCCGCGCACGGCGGCCGCACTCGGGGGCTCCGGGAGCCGGTCGACCACGCGGAAGCGGAACAGCAGCGGGCACTGCAGGAAGTCGTTCGCGCGCGACGGCGACAGCCCCGGGCGGCGGCGTGCGGCGGGCGCGACGGCCCCTGCCTCCGTGCCCGGCTCCGTGCCCGGCACGGCGCAGGGCGTCACGGGACCGGGCGGGGCGGGGGTCAGCAGCTCGTCCGTCGGCACGCGGCCCAGGGTACGAGGCCCCTCCGACACGACCGGCGAGCCTGCCCTGGGCGTGGCGGCGCTGAGGACGGGGCGAGCGCGCGCGCCGTCGTCGTGGGCCGGGGACCTAGGGTGAGCCCCGTGCGAGCGACGGGACACGACGGGGGGACCCGCGGCTGGGTCGTCGGCCGGGTCGCCGGCGCGCCCGTCGTCGTCTCGCCGGGCTGGCTGCTCGCGGCCGCGGTCCTGACCTACCTCTTCGCGCCCACGGTCCGCAGCCTCGTCGACGTCTCGACGGCCGGGTCGTACGCCGTCGCCGCCGTCTTCGTGATGCTGCTGCTCGCCTCGGTCTTCCTGCACGAGCTGGCCCACGCGCTCGCGGCGCGACGGGTCGGCGTTCCGGTCCAGGAGCTCGCGGTCACCCTGCTCGGCGGCCACACCCGGATGGGCGCCGCCGCGCCGTCGCCGGGGAGCAGCGCGCTGGTCGCCGTCTGCGGCCCGGTCGTCAACCTGGCGCTCGGAGCCCTGGCGTGGCTGCTGGCCGGCCCGACCGAGCCTGGCAGCGTCGCGTGGCTCGTCCTCAGCGCGGCCGCCCTCGCCAACGTCTTCGTCGGGGCGTTCAACCTCGTCCCCGGCCTGCCCCTGGACGGCGGCCGGGTCCTCGAGGCGCTCGTCTGGCGCGTCACGGGGGACCGGTTGCGCGGGACCGCGGTCGCCGGCGGGGTCGGACGGCTCGTCGCGGTCGGCGTCCTGGCCTGGGTGCTCGTCCGTCCGCTCGTCCTCGGCGTCCAGGTCTCGCTGGTCAGCGTCGTGTGGGCGGCCCTCGTCGGGGCGTTCCTGTGGACCGGGGCGGACCAGGCCGTGCGCGCGGCGCGCGCGGAACGCAGCGTCGAGGCGCTCACCGTCGCCGCGCTGATGCTGCCCGCCGTCGGCGTCCCGGCCCGCGGCACGGTCCTCGACCTGGACACGGCGCTGGCGTACGCCGTCGCCGGCCCGCAGGGGCGCCCCACGCACGCGCTCCTGCAGGGGCCCGACGGCGCCGTCGTCGGCGTGGTGGACGCGGACGCCGCGGCCGCCGTCCCTGCCGGGCTGCGGGCGACGACGCCGTTGTCCGCCGTCGCGACGCCGCTGCCCCCGGTGTCCGTGGTCCCGGCGGACCTCAGCGGCCGCCGCGCGCTCGACGCGATCGCGCCGGCCGCCCGGCTCACCCCCGTGCTCGCCGTCGTCGACGGCGGCCGGCCGGTCGGGGTGC
>NZ_CAMPHH010000373.1 GCF_946885855.1 uncultured Actinotalea sp.
GATCGAGGCCCTCGGCGCCGGTCCCGTGCGCGGCCGCGGCGTCTTCTGGGTCCCGACCCGGCCGGACTCGGTCTGCGTGTGGGACGGGGCGGGGGGTCAGCTGAGCATCGGCGGCCTCGGCACCTGGGGGTCCGCTCCCGCGCGCACGCGCCTCGTCCTGACCGGCACGAGCGACCGGCGCGCGGATCTGCGCGAGGCGTTCCGCGGCGCCTTGCTCACCGATGCCGAGTGGGACGCCGGCCTGGCGCCGTGGCTCGGCAGCGACGACGTGCTCGCGCCATGGCTCGGCGAGCGGCGCCATGCCTGAGCGCCGTCGTACACCGGGACGGAGGCGCCGCCCGTGCGTCCCCCGTCAGGGGTGGCGCCCGTCGACGTCGACGCCCGCGGGCGCAGCCTGCTTCGTGTCGACGTGGCCGACCGCAGCGCCGTCGTCGGCGAACGCGGCGCGGGCGGCAGGCCAGCCGTCCTCGTCGATCCGCAGCGCGGTCCGGAGGTAGGCCGTGCTCATCCGCTGGACGACCGCGACCCGCTCCGGGCTCTCGTCGGTGGTCTCCGCCACCTCGTACCCGACGACCCCGCCGAGGGCGTGCTCGGCGCCGTGGAGGGTCAGGAGGTCGGTGGCGCCCGGGCTGTACGTGTAGGCGTCGGTGAACCAGTCGGGTCCACGGCTCGACATCGCGGACTGGTCACGGTCGCCGGCGACCACGAGCGTGGGGGTCGTCAGCTGCTCGAACGAGGGGCGCATGAACGGGAAGTTGGCCTGCGCGAACGGGTGCAGGCCCGCCCCGCCCAGACCGGTCGCGGCGAGCAGGACGCCCGCGCTGACGCGGCCGTCCGCCATGTCCTCACCCACCGCACCCGACGCGTCGAGGATCCGCGCGCCGAGCAGCGCCTGCGCCGTCTGGCCGCCCCACGAGTGACCGGCGACGGCGACGCGGCTCCGGTCCACGCGTCCGACGAGCCCGGGGACGGCGGCCTCGACCGTGTCGAGCTGGTCCAGGACCCGCCGCACGTCCGCGATCCGCTCGGTCCAGATGGTCGGGAACACCGGGTGGTCGAACCCGAAGCCGTTCCGACGGGAGTCGAGGTGCGTGGGCTGGACGACGACGAACCCGCGCGAGGCCCAGAACGCCGCCAGCGGCCCGTACCCGTCGTGGTGCCACCCGTTGCCGTGCGAGAACACCACGACGGGGAGGCCGTCCCCCGTCACCGGGGCGGACACCCGCACCTCGAGCGGGACGGGCCGGCCCGGGCCGGACAGCTCGACCGGGGCGACGGAGACGACGGGCACCCCGGGCCCGGTGATGCGGTCCAGCGTGGGGACGATCGATGACGTCATGGTTGCCTTCCTCGGGGAGACGCTCCGCGATAGTCTTTCGGAGCAGCGCTCCGTAACATTACGGAGCGTCGTTCCGTAATGCAAGTGTCGGGAGGAGGCACGAGGTGGTCGCGGACGGGAAGGAGCCGTCGCCGGTTGCGCCGGCCACGCGGGTCGGTCGGCCGCGCCGCAGCGAGCAGGACCTTCTCGACGCCGCAGCGGCGGTGTTCGTCACCTCCGGGGTCGACGCCCCGGTCCGCACGATCGCGGAGCGGGCCGGGGTCGGCGTGGGGACGATCTACCGTCACTTCCCGACGCGCGCGGACCTCGTCGTCGCGGTGTACCGGCACCAGGTCGAGGCGTGCGCCGAGGCCGGACCGCGGCTGCTCGCGGACAGCGCCACGCCCGACGTCGCCCTGAGGGAGTGGGTCGCGCTCTTCGTCGACTTCCTCGTCACCAAGCACGGCCTGGCGGGGGCGCTGCGGGGGGACGCCTCCGGGGCCGACGCGCTGCACGCGTACTTCGTGGACCGTCTCGTCCCGGCGTTCGGCTCGCTCCTGGAGGCAGCGCTGGGGGTGCAGGACGGGCCGATGCCCGTCGACGCGTACGCCGTGCTCAAGGGCATCGGCAACCTCTGCATCGGGGCTGCGGACGACTCCCGGTACGACGCCGATGCCCTCGTGCAGCTGCTCATCACCGGCGTCCTCGCCCGGGGAGACCGCTGAGCGGAGTCACTCCGCCGAGATGACCCGGTACGTCGTCGGCGTGATGCCCAGCACCGCACGGAAGTCGCGGGTGAGGTGGGCGTGGTCGGCGTAGCCGAGCTCCGCGGCGAGGTCGGCCAGCACCAGGCCCGGGTCCTCGCGCAGGCGTTCCGCCGCCTCCTGGAGCCGGCGCCGCCGGATCATCGCCAGCGGGGTGAGGCCCACGTAGCGAACCGCCAGCCGCTGGAGGGTCCGGACCGAGACGCCCAGGCGGGCCGCGGCGTCGTCGACGCGGAGCACACCGGCGTCGGAGCCCATGAGGTCCACGAGGTCCTGGGCGAGACGCGCCTCCTCGTCGGCCGGCGGCACGTGCTCGAGGAGCCAGGCCGTGACGGCGCCGACGGCGCGCTCGTGCCGGGCCGCGCCCGACGCCATCGCCGCGCCGACGCCACGGGCGAGGTCCGGAGCGTCCACGGTCCGCTCGGCGTCCGCGAGCGCCCCGGGCTCCGGCAGGAGCGCCCGGACGGCGGCCGGACGCAGCAGGGCCCCGACCGCCCAGCCGCGACCGACGAGGTCGCGGTGCGAGGCGCGCGTCGTCGGGCCGCTCACGGTGACCGACCCGCCCTCGACGACGAGGTTGCACGCCGGGAACGCGATGAGGTGCTGCCGGGAGGTGCGCCCCGGCGGCAGATGCCACTCGGGGATCCAGAACCACACCACCCGGTCGGCCACCGCGGCCGGCGCGGGGATCCGGGTGAACCGCGGGAGCCGCGCCGGGTAGAGGACGCCCCGACGGTCGCCGGCCCCGCCCCGGTCCGTCCC
>NZ_CAMPHH010000374.1 GCF_946885855.1 uncultured Actinotalea sp.
ACCCGGGCGTGGGTGCCGCGATCGCCGTCCCCGCCGTCGAGGCGAAGGCCTCCACGCGCTCCCCGAACGCCCCGCTCGCCCAGAGCGCGGTCGGGCCGTGCCCGACGTACCAGGTCGGCCCGCTGCTCACCGCCCCCGCCACGGCGAGGTCCTCCAGGACCCGGGCCCACCGCTCGGTCAGGCCGAAGGCGACGGCGAACGGCAGGTACCGGCTGAACACGTCCAGCGCCTCCTCGAACCGAAGCTGGTCCGCCTCGGCCGTCTCCAGGTACCGGCGGAAGCCCTGCGTCTGGTGCAGGACGGCGGTCCCGAGGGCCGTCCGGGCCGGCGCCGCCCCGGTCGTGGCGAGCACCGCGACCGCCGCGACGACGGCGCCGACACCGACCAGGGCGAACGACGTCCAGATCGCCAGCACGACAGTCGCCGCGACCGCGAGCAACAGCGCGAGGACGCCGAGGGCCGCCCGGCCGGTGCGGACGGAGCTGGGGTTGCCCTTGAACCACCCGCGGTCGGTGACGTCCGCGTAGAGCTGTTCCTGGACCTCGGACATCGTCGCGGCGAAGGTCCCCTGCACCTCCGACAGGAGCACCTCGTCCCGCTCGGCGAAGAGCCCGTCGAGCAGGGTCTCCTCGTAGGGCAGGAGCGGTGCGGCGCGCTCCCCGGTGCCGCGCCCGGTGCGCACGAGCCGCCAGTCGTCGTCGGTCCCCTCCACCTCGACGATGGTGACGTGCCCGCGCACGGCCAGGTCGATGAGCGTCGCGGTCACGTCGCGCGTGTCGGCGAGCTCGTCGACGAGGGTGCCGAGCTGGCCGGGCCGTAGGCCCTCCGGCGGGGTGAAGCGCACCGCGACCGGGCCGCGCCCGCGCGTCGTCGTCGTGGGCGCCGCGCTCGCCGTGCCTGACCCGCCCGTCCCGCCTGCCGTGCCCACGGCCCCGGCGACGGGGGACAGACCGGGGACGAGGCCGTCGAACTCCTCGTCCCGTCCGGTGCGCCGGGTGTGCCGGACCGCGGCCCCGGCCCCGAGGACGGCGATCGCCCCGGCGAGCGCACCCGTGACGGGCGTCAGCGCGAACGCGCGGCTCGCGGCCCAGCGCTCCTGCAGCAGGGGCGCGACGCCGCCGAACGTCCCCGGCGGGTAGGCGACGGCGACCGTGAGGGGCTCGCCGGGTGCGAGCGACGGCTCGGCGAACGACGCCGTCGTCCCGGACGAGCCCTCCTGCACGCACGTGTCGTCCGGACCGGCGTAGCACCGCGCGGCGAGCACCTCGCCGGGTCCGACGACCGTCACGGTGACGTCCTGGACCGGGATGGCCCATGCGTCGCCGACCACGTTGAGGTACAGCTCGTCGCGCTCGAGGTCGAAGGCGCCCGCGGACGTGACCCAGCCCTCGACCCGGTACGTCACGCGGTAGGAGTGGACGCCGGTCAGGTCGTCCCGGTCCTCGTCGCCGATCTGGACGACGAGCAGCCCGCCGTCCTCCTCCAGGTGCACCTCGTCCGGTGCGCTCGGGCTGCTCGCCTCGACGTCCGTGATCCGGTAGACGCGGTCCTGCGTCTCGTCGAAGCGCTGCTTGACGACGTAGCTGAGGTAGGGCCCGCGGTTCGGGTCCTGCCCGAAGTCCACGTCCAGCGCGAGGTCGACCCGCGCGACGCCGTCGTCGTCGAGCGTGATCGTCGCGTCGTACCGGGTGATGCGGTCGTCCTCCACGGTGGCGGTGGCCGCCGCCGCACCGCCGACGACGGCGCCCGCCGCGCCCAGGACGGTCAGCGTCACCGCCGCGGCACGTCGCGCCGCGACGGCACGCCGCCTGAGCCGCGGGGGGGTGCACCCGGCGCGGCGCCGCCGGCCCCTGCGCCCCGTGCTCCCGATGCCCCCGATGGTCACGGTGTCAGGCCCGCTGCTTGCGCACGCTCATCGCGGCCTGGGCCTCCCGCAGCTCCTGCCGCTCGCGCAGCGCGTGCCGCTTGTCGTACTCCTTCTTGCCCCGGGCCAGCGCGATCTCGACCTTCGCCCGGCCGTCCACGAAGTACAGGGCCAGCGGGACGATGGTGTGGCCCTTGGCCGAGGACTCGCGGTCGAGCTCCTCGATCTGGCGGCGGTGCAGGAGGAGCTTCCGCTTGCGCCGCGGCGCATGGTTCGTCCACGTCCCCTCGGTGTACTCCGGGATGTAGACGTTCTCGAGCCAGGCCTCGCCCCGGTCCACCGCCACGAAGCCGTCGACGAGGGAGGCGCGCCCGGCCCGGAGGGCCTTGACCTCGGTGCCGGTGAGCACGATCCCCGCCTCGAACGTCTCGTCGATGTGGAAGTCGTGCCGCGCCTTCTTGTTGGACGCGACGAGCTTGCGTCCCGTCTCCTTGGCCATGCCCACCAGCCTAACGAGCGGGTCGCCACCGGGTCGCCCTGATACCCGGCGGGTCAGCGCGAGAGCATCGGCCAGGGGTCGACGGTCGCGCCGTTGAGGTAGGCCTCGAAGTGCAGGTGGCACGCGGACGACGTCCCGGTGTTCCCGGAGTATCCGACCAGCTGCCCGCGGGAGACGCTCTGGCCCGAACCCACCGCGAAGCTGGACAGGTGGTTGTAGCTCGACATCAGCGAGCTGCCGTTCCAGTAGCCGTGGTTGACCATGACCTGGTTTCCGTAGCCGCCGCGGTACCGGGACCACACGACCTCGCCGGACATCGCGGCGTAGATCGGCGTGCCGCACCAGGTCCGCAGGTCCACGCCCGCGTGCAGCCGCCAGTAGCCCAGCACCGGGTGCAGCCGGTTGCCGTAGTCCGACGTCTTGTACATCGGCTCGATGCTCGTGGGGTTGGTGAACGGCCGGCTCGGGGC
>NZ_CAMPHH010000375.1 GCF_946885855.1 uncultured Actinotalea sp.
CGGCCCCGGTCGGCGGCGCCGCTCCCGCCCGCCCGGTGCCCGCGACGTCGTCGGCGCCGGTGGTCCCGTCCGCCCGGCCGGCGGGCGGCAGCGGACCCGGGCCGCGGACGCCGTCGTCGGTGGGGCGGCGGGCGCTGTCGGAGATCCGCAGGAGCAGCGCGACGATGACCCAGTTCGCCAGCAGGGACGAGCCCCCGTAGGCGAGGAACGGCATGGTCAGGCCGGTGAGGGGGATGAGGCGCGTCACCCCGCCGACGACGACGAAGCACTGGAACGCCACGACGAACGACAGGCCTCCGGCGAGCAGCTTGCCGAAGCCGTCACGGACGCCGATCGCGGTGCGCAGGCCGCGCTGTGCCAGGACCAGGTACGCCAGGAGGATCGCGAGCAGGCCGGTGAGCCCCAGCTCCTCCCCGAGCGACGCGACGATGAAGTCGGACTCCGCGAACGGCACGAGGTCGGGCCGACCCTCGCCCCAGCCGGTGCCCATGAGCCCGCCGTTGGCCATGCCGTACAGGCCCCGGACCAGCTGCCCGGACCCGCCCGGAGAGGCGTTGAAGACGTCGTCGTCGAGGGCGTTGAGCCAGGCGTCGAAGCGCTGGTCCACGTGGGAGAAGACGTTCGCGGCGATGACGGCGCCGCCGGCGAACAGGCCGAGGCCGATGACCACCCAGCTGAGCCGCTCGGTCGCGAGGTAGAGCATCGCGACGAAGAGCCCGAAGAACAGCAGCGACGTGCCGAGGTCGCGCTGGAAGACCAGCACGGCGAGGGACGCGGCCCAGGCGAGCAGGATCGGCCCGAGGTCCCGCGGACGGGGCAGCTGCAGGCCGAGCACCTTGGGTCCGGCCAGGGCGAGGGTGTCGCGCGTGGTGACGAGGTACCCGGCGAAGAACGTGGCCAGCACGATCTTGCCCATCTCGGCCGGCTGGAACGAGAAGCCGGCGACGCGGATCCAGATCTGGGCGCCGTTGATCTGGGCACCCAGGCCGGGGACGAGGGGCAGCACGATGAGCAGGAGGCCCGCGACCATCGCCGTGTAGGTGTAGCGCCGCAGGGTCCGGTGGTCGCGCAGCACGACGAGCACCGCGGCCGCCAGGAGCACGCCCAGCGCCGTCCAGGCGAGCTGGCGCTCGGCGAAGTCCGTCTCCCGGTCGCGCAGCGCGTAGGCGATGTCGAGCCGGTAGATCATCGCCAGGCCGATGCCGTTGAGCGCCACCGCGACCGGCAGGATCACCGGGTCCGCGTACGGCGCGCGCCACCGCAGGACGATGTGCAGGCCCACCGCGAGCCCGACGAGCCCGACGGCGTACCCGGTGATGTCGGCCGGGACCGTGTCCTGCGTCGCCAACCCCACGAGGGCGTACGCGCCGACCCCCAGCAGCAGCGCGGGGACGAGGAGGAGCAGCTCGAGGTGACGTCCGGGCCGCGCGCGGTACGGGATCACCGTGGCCATCGGGTCACCTCCTGACCGTCCGGGCGGAGCTGCTCGGGCGGGCCCCCGTCATGCGCCGGCGTCCGGTTCCAGGGCGGCGGCACGGTCGCGGGCGTGCTCCAGGTCGTCCGCGGGGATCGTCTGGTCGAGGCGGTCGCGGACGAAGCCCGGCAGGTCCTCGACGCGGATGTCCGTCGTCTCGACCACGGTGGACAGCTCGAAGCCGGCGACCTGCTGCGGGATGCCCCGGTAGATCGCGACCTGGCCCTCCTGGACGCCGACGTAGTACTGCTGCTGCGTCCACCGGTAGCCGAGCCAGCCGGCGGTGCCGACGGCGGCGAGCACGAGGACGACGGCGGCCAGCAGCGCCAGGCGGCGCCGCACGGGCGAGGGGTCGGGCTCCTCCTCGTCCTCCCGGACGGGTCGGCGTGGCGGGGCCCCCGTCCTCCCGTCCCCCTCCGCGGCGTCGGGGTCCTGACGGGCGGCGGCGGAGAGGCGGGCGGCCCGCGCCGCGGCGCCCTCGCCGCCCACGGTGGGGCGCTTGCGGTCCTTCGCGGCGGCCCCGACGACGGCGGAGGTCGTCGACGGCGCGGCGCCGTCGGGCAGGTCGTCGACCTCGACGACGTCGCCCACGACGACGGTGATGTTGTCCGGGCCGCCACCGCGCAGGGCGAGGCGCACGAGCTGGTCCGCGCATGCCTCCGGGTCCGCGATCTCCAGGAGCGTCGCGGCGAGGGTGTCGGCGGAGACGACGCCGGACAGGCCGTCGGAGCACAGCAGCCAGCGGTCGCCGGGACGGGCCTCGCGCACCGACATGTCCGGGGCGATGTCCATGTCGAAGTCGCCCAGGACGCGCAGCAGGACCGAGCGCTGCGGGTGGTGCTCGGCCTCCTCGGCAGTGATCTTCCCGGTGTTGACGAGGTGCTGGACGAAGGTGTGGTCGGAGGTGACCTGCGCCAGCCGGCCGTCCCGCAGCAGGTAGGCGCGCGAGTCGCCGATGTGCGCCATCGCGAGCTTGTTGCCCGAGCGCAGGAGGGCCGTGACGGTCGTGCCGAGCCCGGCGAGCTCCGGCTCCGCCTCGGCGCGGGCCAGCAGCTCCTGGTGCGCGGTGGACAGCGCGCGGGTCAGCTCGGCCAGGGCGTCGTCGGGCCCGTGCGCCTCGTCGTCCAGGGGGGCGAGGTGCGCGACGGCGAGCGAGGAGGCGACGTCGCCGCCGGCGTGCCCGCCCATGCCGTCCGCGACGACCAGCAGGTGGGGCCCCGCGTACCCGGAGTCGTCGTTCTTCGCGCGCACGAGTCCCACGTCGGACCGGGCGGCGTACCGGAGGGCGATGGACACGCGGGCGTTACCTCTGCAGCTCGAGGGTGCTCTGGCCGACCCGGATCTGGGA
>NZ_CAMPHH010000376.1 GCF_946885855.1 uncultured Actinotalea sp.
GTCGGGGAGGGACCCGCCGGCACGCGTGTCCTGCGACATCCGTCCGCCCTTCCTCGACCGGTGGTGCGGTGCCCTCCGGACAGCGGCGCCGCCGGCCCGACTCTCCGGGGGCGGCGGCGCCGCGCGGTGTGCGGGAGACGTGCCCGGGGCGTGCCGTGCCCGGGGCGTGCCGTGCCGGAGGCCCGGCGTCCGGGTGCCGTGGCGGAGCGGCGGGTTGTGGGCGGCTCGGAGCTCCAGTCCTCGCGTCCAGCCGGCACCGAAGTCCAGGTGCATGCCGACGGTAGGGATCCCGGCGTCCACCGACTGCCCGTCCCGGTGCAGCCAGACCGACAGGCCGGTGACGTCCCTCAGGAAGAGCCCGGTCGGCAGCACCGCGGCGTCGCCCGATGCTGCGAGGGACACGGAGAGCGAGCCGGTCCCCGTCGGTGACGCGACCGTGTCGAGCTCGAGGGCGTGGCGCCCCAAGCCCGCCGGCGCGCCGTCGCTGCCATAGCGGTTCGCGTCCTCCGGCGACGGCGTCCGGGGACGACCGAGGGGGCCCGGTCGTGGACCGGGCCCCCTCGGGTGACCAGCTCGTCACCGGCGCGGTGCCCGCCGGTGCGCGACGTCAGCTGCAGCCGCTGGTGCTGCCGCAGCCCTCGCAGACGTAGCAGGACCCGGCGGGACGCATCTTGATGCCGCAGTTCATGCAGAGCGGCGCGTCGGCCGTGCGGCCCTGCTGGAGCTCGAACAGCTCCGCCGAGGAGTGCACGGAGGCGTCCACCGTGCGCGCCGCGGGGGCCGCGGCGACGACGGGGTCGGACGCCGCCGGGGTGGACGCCGCCGGGGCGGCCGGTGCCACCGGCTCGGCGGGCGCGGCAGGAGCCACCGGGGCCGGCGCGACCGGAGCCATCTCCGCGTCGCCGTCGACCGCCTCGTAGACCCCGGTCTCCAGCTGCCGGGTCCGCTCCTGCGTCGTGTAGATGCCGAGCGAGGAGCGGGTCTCGAAGGGCAGGTAGTCCAGCGCCAGCCGGCGGAACACGTAGTCGATGATCGACTGCGCCATCCGGACGTCCGGGTCGTCCGTCATGCCGGCCGGCTCGAACCGCATGTTGGTGAACTTCTGGACGTAGGTCTCCAGCGGCACCCCGTACTGGAGCGCGACGGACACCGCGATCGAGAAGGCGTCCATGACACCGGCGAGCGTGGAGCCCTGCTTGCCGAGCTTGAGGAAGAGCTCACCGAGGCCGTCGCCGGGGTAGGAGCCCGCGGTGAGGTAGCCGTCGGCACCGCCCACGGTGAAGGACGTCGTCACCGACGTGCGCTGACGGGGCAGGCGCTTGCGGGTCGCCCGGGCGGGGGCGGCCGTGTCGGCGACGGGGGCCACCGCGACCGGCGCCTCGGTCTTCTTCGCCTTGGCGTCGGAGAGCGGCTGGCCCACCTTGCAGTTGTCGCGGTAGATCGCGAGGGCCTTGATCCCCATCTTCCAGGCCTGGAAGTGGATCTCCTCGATCTCGTCCACCGTGGCGGTCTCCGGGAGGTTGACCGTCTTGGAGATCGCCCCGGAGATGAACGGCTGGACGGCGGCCATCATGCGCACGTGGCCCATGGGTGAGATCGCCCGCTCGCCCATGGCGCAGTCGAAGACCTCGTAGTGCTCCGTCTTCAGGCCCGGGGCGTCGACGACGTGACCGTGCTCGGCGATGTACTCGACGATCGCCTCGATGGTCTCCTCGGCGTACCCGAGCCGGCGCAGGGCCCGCGGGATCGTCTGGTTGACGATCTGCATGGAGCCGCCGCCGACGAGCTTCTTGAACTTGACCAGCGAGAAGTCCGGCTCCACCCCGGTGGTGTCGCAGTCCATCATGAAGCCGATCGTGCCGGTGGGGGCGAGCACGGACGCCTGGGCGTTCCGCCAGCCGTTGACCGCGCCGATCCGGTTGCCCTCGGCCCACACGCGCGTGGCGGCCGCGTGGATCGAGCCGTCCATGGCGTGCAGGGTCCGGACGTCGTCGTTCGCCGCCGCGTGCTTGCGCATGACGCGCTGGTGCCCCTCGGCGTTGCGGGCGTACCCGTCGTACGGCCCGACGACGCCCGCGAGCTCGGCGGAGCGCTTGTACGCCGTGCCGGTCATGAGGGACGTGATCGACGCGGCGAGCGCGCGACCGCCCTCGGAGTCGTAGCCGTGGCCCGTCGCCATGAGCAGGGCGCCGAGGTTCGCGTAGCCGATGCCGAGCTGTCGGAAGGCGCGCGTCGTCTCACCGATCGCCTGCGTGGGGAAGTCGGCGAAGCAGATGGAGATGTCCATCGCGGTGATGACCAGCTCGACGGCCTTCTCGAAGCGCTCGACGTCGAACGTGTCGTCGTCCCGCAGGAACTTCAGCAGGTTCAGCGAGGCGAGGTTGCACGAGGAGTTGTCCAGGTGCATGTACTCCGAGCAGGGGTTGGACGCGTTGATCCGCCCGGACTCGGGGCTCGTGTGCCAGTCGTTGATCGTGCCGTCGTACTGCAGACCGGGGTCGGCGCACTCCCAGGCGGCCTGCGCGATCTTGCGGAAGAGCTCCTTGGCGTCCACCGTCTCGATGACCGAGCCGTCGGCGCGGGCCCGGAGGCCGAACGGCGTGCCGTTCTCGACCGCGCGCATGAACTCGTCGCTGACCCGGACCGAGTTGTTCGCGTTCTGGTACTGCACGGAGACGATGTCCCGGCCGCCGAGGTCCATGTCGAAGCCCGCGTCCCGCAGCGCGCGGATCTTGTCCTCCTCGCGCGCCTTCGTCTCGACGAACTCCTCGATGTCGGGGTGGTCGACGTCGAGGACGACCATCTTCG
>NZ_CAMPHH010000377.1 GCF_946885855.1 uncultured Actinotalea sp.
GGCTCGCGGCCGCCGTCGGCGTCGCGGTGGTCGCGGCGCGCCGGGTGTCCCCGGTCGGGGTGCTGCGGGAGGGAGCGGGAGGATGACAGAGATGACGACGCCGACAGGGCCGGCTGTGCCCACCGTGGCCACAGCTCCCCCAGCTCCGGAGATCCTGTGCCAGGACGTGGTCCGCATCTTCACGGCCGAGGGCGTGGAGGTGCAGGCGCTGCAGGGCCTGAACCTGGCGGTGGACCCCGGCGACCTCGTCGCGCTCGTGGGGGCGTCCGGGTCGGGCAAGTCGACGCTGCTGACCATCCTGTCCGGGCTGGACCGCCCGACGGCGGGCACGGCCGAGGTCGCCGGCCACGACCTCGTCGCGATGTCCGCCCGTGAGCGGCAGGTCTTCCGACGCGACACGGTCGGGTTCGTCTGGCAGCAGACGGCCCGCAACCTGCTG
Source organism: uncultured Actinotalea sp. (assembly GCF_946885855.1). The sequence continues at coordinate 440 of NZ_CAMPHH010000377.1, forward strand.
CCCTACCTGACCGCGGCGGAGAACGTCGCGCTGCCGATGACGCTCACCCGGCGGCGCCGGTCCCAGCACGAGCGGCGTGCCCGGGTCGCGGAGCTGCTCGAGGTGCTCGGCGTGGGGCACGTCGCGGACCACCGGCCTGCCGAGCTCTCCGGCGGCGAGCAGCAGCGGGTCGCGATCGCCACCGCCGTGGCCAACGGGCCACGCGTGCTCCTCGCGGACGAGCCCACCGGCGAGCTGGACGAGGCGACGAGCGCCGAGGTGCTCGAGGCGATCCGGCACATGACCACCGCGCTGGGGATGACGACCCTCATCGTCACGCACGACCCGGCGGTCGCCGAGCACGTGCGCCGCACCGTGCGGATCCGGGACGGGCGCACCGCGACGGAGACCCTGCGACGCACCGCCGTCGACGAGCACGGTCGCGAGCAGCACCTGCACGAGGAGTTCGCGGTCATCGACAAGGTGGGCCGCCTGCAGCTGCCGCGGGAGTTCGTCGAGGCGCTCGACCTGCGCGACCGCGTCCGCCTCGGGCTCGAGCCGGACCACGTCCGGGTCTCGCCCGGTGCGGGGCCGGCCGGGGGCGCCGCCGGGGGTCCCGCCGTGACCGGGGCGGCACCGCCCGCCGACGACGACGCCCGGCAGCTCGCGCGGCACCGCGCCCGGCGCCGCGCCCACGAGGAGGGTGACTCCCGATGACCGCACCCGCCGTCACCGCCGAGGAGCTGCGCGCCACGGGCGTCGTGCGCACGTACGGAACCGGCCCCCGGGCGCTGCCCGTCCTGCGCCGCGTGGACGTCGTCGCCCGGCCCGGGGAGCTCGTCGTCGTCCGCGGCCGGTCCGGGTCCGGCAAGACCACCCTGCTGCACGTGCTCGGCGGCCTCGAGCGACCCGACGCGGGCACCGTCCGGCTGGGCGCGACGGAGGTCACCAGCCTGTCCGAGCGAGAGCTCCTGCGCCTGCGCCAGGAGCGGGTCGCCTACGTCTTCCAGTCGTTCGGGCTGCTCCCCGTCCTCACCGCGGCCGAGAACGTGGAGGTGCCGCTGCGGCTGCAGGGGGTGCCCACCACCGAGCGCCAGGCCCGCGTGACTGCGGCCCTGGACGGCGTCGGGCTGGGTCCTCACGCCCGGCAGCGCCCCGACCAGCTCTCGGGCGGGCAGCAGCAGCGCGTGGCCGTCGCCCGGGCGCTCGTCGGGCGGCCCGCGCTCCTGCTCGCCGACGAGCCGACGGCCCAGCTCGACTCGGAGACGGCCGTGGCGGTCATGGACCTGCTCGTGCAGGAGGTCCGGACGCGCGGCTGCGCCGCCGTGGTGACGACGCACGACCCGCTCATCGCCGAGCGCGCGGACCGCGTCCTGGAGCTGCGGGCGGGCCACCTGACCTGAGCCGCGGTCCGGTCAACCGCGCGGGGCGTACATGATCACGGCGACACCCAGGAGGCAGATCGCCGCGCCGGCGAGGTCGAACCGGTCCGGCCGGAACCCGTCGACGACGACGCCCCAGGCCAGGGAGCCTGCCACGAACACCCCGCCGTAGGCGGCCAGGATCCGGCCGAAGTTCGCGTCCGGCTGGAGGGTCGCGACGAACCCGTAGAGGCCGAGCGCGATGACGCCGGCACCGACCCACAGCAGACCGCGGTGCTCGCGCACCCCCTGCCACACGAGCCAGGCGCCACCGATCTCGGCGACCGCGGCGACGGCGAACAGGACCAGGGAGCGCAGCAGCGTCATGGTCGACAGTCTGCCGACGGCGCCGCCGCGCCGCGCCGCCGGGTCCGGTGGGCGGTCCGGACCGCGCCCGGTCCGCGCGGCGGGCCGTGGGCGACTACCGGCGGCGGCGCAGGACGGCGACCAGCACCGTGAGGACCGCCAGCGCCCCCACCGTCTGCCCGCCGGCGATGACCCGCTGGAGGTCCAGCGCCGGGCGCCAGGTCACGTCCGCGCCGCGGACGACGTAGACGCCGAGCGGGGTGACGCGCACGCCGAGCCCGCCGCCGGAGCCGGACGCGCCGGGTCCGTCGGCCGCCGCTCGGTCGTCGGCCGCGTACGGGGGCACGGTCCCGGTTCCCGAGCCGCCGCCGCCTCCCCCGACCACGCGCGCGACGGGGATCACCGTGACGTCGTCGCGCACCACCGGCTCCCCGAAGACGCGGCGGACGGTGAGCAGGTCGGCGAGGGCACGCCCCGCGTCGAACGTCTCCATGCGGCCATCGTCCGCGCCACAGACGGCCGGGGGAAGCGTCCGCGCCGGTTCGTCGTCGGCCGTCGACGCCCCTCGGCGGAGGGACGCGCCTCGGCGGAGGGACGCGCCTCGGCGGAGGGAAGCCCCTCGCGGAGGGAAG
>NZ_CAMPHH010000378.1 GCF_946885855.1 uncultured Actinotalea sp.
CCGTGCACCGGGTTGCGCGCCGTGATGACGCGCACGCCCGAGAAAAGCAGCACGGCGGCGAACGTGTAGAAGACCGCGTTTTCGACCATTCTTGTTGTGGTTCAGCGGAACCGGGCGTCGGCGGCCCGGTCCCGGGCTGCGCCGCGGCGCGGCGGCAGATCGGGGCCAGGCCGGACCAGGCCGCCGACAGCGCGCGCGGCCGAGGCGGGCGCGCTGCCCGAGTTCTGTAGATCGTTTTCGAACATCCTCTTGACGCGGGTTCTTCATCGATGAAGAATCCGGTTCTACATCGATGCAGAAGGCCGCGCACGGTGCGCGGCACGGATCAAGGAGGATTCGCATGCACATGACCCGACGGGCGAGCCGCCGTGTGACCGGCGTTGCTGCCGTCCTGGGTGCTGCGACCGTGCTCGCCGCCTGCGGCGGCGGGGACGGCGGCAGCGGGGACAACGCTGGGACCGGTGGTGGCGGCGGTGGCTCCTCGGCCACCTGCACCAACACGATCGTGAACGAGGACGCGCCCGTCGTCACCGTCTGGGCCTGGTACCCGGCGATGGAGCAGGTCGTGGACCTCTTCAACGAGAACAACGACGACGTCCAGGTCTGCTGGACCAACGCCGGCCAGGGCGGTGACGCCTACCAGGCGTTCAGCACCGCGCTCGAGGCGGGTTCGGGCGCTCCGGACGTCATGATGATCGAGGCGGAGTTCCTCGCGCAGTACACCATCCGGGACGCGCTCGTGGATCTCGCCCCGTACGGCGCGGCCGAGCTCGAGGAGGAGTACACGGAGGGCGCATGGTCCGACGTGACCGAGGGTGACGCGGTCTACGCCATCCCGGTCGACGGCGGGCCGATGGGCTTCCTCTACCGCCAGGACGTCTTCGACCAGTACGGCGTCGCCGTGCCGACCACCTGGGAGGAGTTCGCGGACGCGGCGCAGCAGCTCAAGGACGCCGGGTACGAGGGGTACATCGCCAACTTCCCGCCGAACTGGTGGGCGTTCTTCCAGGCGATGGCGGCGCAGAAGGGCTGGGAGCCGTTCGAGTACGACTCGGGCAGCACCGAGATGAAGATCGACATGGCGACCCCGGAAGCGATCGAGGTGCTGTCCTACTGGGAGGACCTCGTGGACCGGGGGCTGCTCGCCACGGACGAGGCCTTCACGGCCGACTACAACGCGAGCCTCGTCGACGGCACCTACGCGTCGTACATCGCCGCCGCCTGGGGCCCCGGCTACCTCGCCGGTCTGTCCGACGCGGACGCGGACGCCGTCTGGCGCGCGGCCCCGCTGCCCCAGTGGGAGGGCGAGCTGCCCCGGCAGGTCAACATCGGCGGGTCGACGTTCGCGGTCTCGGAGCAGGCGGGCGACCCCGAGCTGGCGGCCAAGGTGGCGATGGAGATCTTCGGCACGGAGGAGGCCTGGCGGATCGGCATCGAGGAGGCCGCTCTCTTCCCGCTGTGGGTGCCCGTCCTGGAGTCGGAGTACTTCGCGAACCTCGAGTACTCCTTCTTCGACGGGCAGCAGATCAACAAGGACGTGTTCCTCGAGGCGGCCGCCGGCTACGAGGGCTTCACCACGCCCCCGTTCCTCACGTACGTCTACGACCAGGGCACCCAGCAGCTCACGGCCCTCGTGGAGGGCTCGGTCACGGCCGAGGAGGCGATGAGCGCCATCGAGTCGGACGTCGTGGCCTACGCGGAGTCGCAGGGCTTCACCGTCACGGAGTGACCCGTGGCCCGGGCCGGGACCCCGTCCCGGCCCGGGCCGTCCATCCCGAGAGGTAGCGATTCATGACGACGACGTCGACCCTCGCCGAGGGTGTGCGTGCCGGCGCGGTCCCGGTGCGGACCGCCCAGGGCCGCATCCAGCGGAACCGTCAGCGCTGGGGCTGGATCTTCCTCGCGCCCTTCGCCGTGGTGTTCCTCGTGCTCCTCGTGGCACCCCTGGCCTACGCCTTCTGGATGAGCCTGCACACCAACACGCTGGCGGCGGGGGAGTCCTTCACCGGCCTGGCCAACTACCAGCGGGCCTTCACCGACCCGCTCTTCCTCGGGGGCCTGCGCCGGGTGGCGCTCTTCGTCCTGGTGATGGTGCCGATCCAGCTCGGGGTCGCGCTCGCCGCAGCCCTGGTCCTGGACACGCTCACCACACGGCTCTCGCGTTTCTCCCGACTCATGATCTTCGTTCCCTACGCGGTGCCGGGGATGATCGGCGCCCTGATGTGGGGCTTCCTCTACAGCCCGCGGTTCGGTCCCGCGACGGACATCTTCGAGCTCTTCGGTGCCGAGGCGCCCGCCTTCCTGGCGCCGGGCACCGTCTTCTACAGCCTCGTCAACATCGTCACGTGGCAGTGGTCGGGCTATTACATGATCATCATCTATGCCGCGCTCCGGGGCATCGACCCGGCCGTCTACGAGGCGGCCCGCATCGACGGGGCGAACGGGCGGCAGATCGCGCTGCGGATCAAGGTGCCGATGATCTCGGCGGCCCTCGTCATGACCGTGATCTTCGCGCTCATCGGGACGCTCCAGTTCTTCACCGAGCCGTCCATCCTGCGCAACGTCGCCGCCGGCGCCATCCCGGTGGACTACACGCCGAACATGTACGCGCACGGCCTCGCGTTCTCGTACCAGCAGTTCAACTACGCCTCGACGATCTCCTTCGCCCTCGGCGTCATCGTCTTCGCCTTCTCGTACCTCTTCCTCTTCCTGACCCGCAAGAAGAGCGGACTGAACTCATGAGCCTCCAGACGACCGGCGGCGCCGCCGG
>NZ_CAMPHH010000379.1 GCF_946885855.1 uncultured Actinotalea sp.
CTCGGTGAGCCAGAGCCGGTCGTAGTGGTCCCGCACGTGGGGCGCCGCGACGACGACCTCGCCGGTTACCCCGGCCGCGGTCGTGAGCGGACCGGTCGCGGCGCCGTCGTCGTCGAGCGGACTGATCCGCACGTGGACGCCGGGCGCCGGGCGGCCGACGCACACGCCGCCCGCGCGCTCGCCGTCGCCCGCGGCGCGGATCCCGTCGAGCGTGACGTCCGTGAGCAGCAGGCCCTCGGTCATGCCGTACGGGGTGTGCGCGGTCGCGCGCGGCATGAGGCGGCCGGCGCGCTCGAGCAGCCGGGCCGGCACCGGCGCGCCCGCGGACAGGAACGTCCGGACGTCGGCGAGGGCGTCGCGGTCGGCGGGCTCCAGATCGTCCGCGGTCGCGACGACGTTCGCGATCGCCGCCGGGGACAGGAAGAGCGTCACGCCGGCGCGGTGGTGGTCGGCCGACGACGATGAGCCCTCCGCCGCCGCGCGCACGGCCGCCGCGACCGCCCGGGCGGTGAGCGTGCGGGGCGCCGTCACGTCCATGTCGGGGGTCACCGAGAGGCAGCCCAGGGCCGGGCCGAGCAGCGCGAACGGCGCGAACCCGGCGACCAGCCCGTCCCCGACGCCCAGCCCGTACCGCGCGGCGAGCACGTCGCGGACCGCAGCCAGCTGCTCGTGCCGGTACACGACGCCCTTCGCCGGGCCGGTCGAGCCGGAGGTGAAGAGGATCGCGGCGACGTCGTCGGGCGAGGGCTCCGGCGGCAGCTCGGTGAGGCGCCCGAGGTCGACGACGTCCGCGAGGCACAGCTCGACGCCGAGCGCGGTCGCCGTGGCCGCGGACAGGGGCGTGGTCGAGATGCGCCTGCCCGGCCAGCCGAGCGCCCGGGCGGCGGTCAGGCCCTTCGCGGCCCCGATGACGTGGTCCGGCTGCGCGCCCCGCACCGCGCGGGTCAGCCCCTGCACGCCGAGCCCCGCGTCCGCGACGACGACGACGGCGCCGATCCGCAGGCACGCGTAGAGCACGGCGGTGAGGTCCGCGCCGGGCGGGACCAGGAGCGAGACCCGGTCGCCGTGCCGGACGCCGACGGCGTGCAGGCCCGCCGCGATCTCGCGGACGCGACGGGAGAGGAGGCGCCAGCTCACGGTGCGCGGCTCCCCGCGCGGCTCGTCGCCGGCCGGCGGCGTCGCGCCGGACCCGTGCCGGACCGCATCGGCCGCGTCCCGCAGCCGGCTGCTCGCGGCCCGCGGCGGGGCCATCTCGACCAGCGCGGTCGCAGGGCTGTCCGCGAGCGCGTCGAGGTGGTGCCACAGCGGCGGGCGCTGCCCGGGCGCGGACCAGCTGCGCCCGACACCTGCCACCACCGCCGTGACGCCCGCGAGCGCGTCGACGTCCTGGCGGGGTACGACGGAGGTGGCGTCGCCGGGGTCGGAACGCACGCCGGCGGCAATGCCGACCGCGGGCTGCGCACCCGCGTCGTGCGGTGGGCGACCGACCGGCTCGTCGTCGGCCTGCCCGATCGGCTGCTCGCCGAAGGCCATCGGCTGCGGGCGGACGACGGCGTCGTGCCGGTCGCCCAGCCAGGTCAGCGTCGCGCCCGCGTGGTCCGCGTCCTCGGCGAGCAGGTGGCTCGCGCCCTCGAAGCGGTGGACGTCGGCGCGGGGCAGGCGGTCGATCAGGTCGTCGAGGTACCGGTCGCCGAAGACCGGGTCCCGCGGACCCCACAGCAGCAGCGCGGGCACGTCGAGCCGGCGGACGCCCTCGGCGATGCGGTCGAGCTCGGGGAAGCTCGGATGATCGGGCGTTGCGGGGATGTCCACGACGAACGCGCCGATGCCGCCCCGGCGCTCCGCAGTCGGGTACGGGGCGCGGTAGGCGTCGCGGACCGCGGCGGCCAGCGGGGGCCGGGCGAGCGCGAGCGTCGTCTCGAGGAACGCCGGCGTCCGCACGGTGCCGGGCCCGAGGACGCCCAGCGCGAGGCGCAGCGGCGCCGGGATCGGCTCGCCGTCGGGCTGGTGGACGGCGGTGTTGTGCAGAACGACGCCGGAGAGCTGGTCGCGGTGGTCGACGGCCCAGCCGAGCGAGACGACTCCGCCCCAGTCGTGGCCGACGGTGACGACCGGCCCCTCGAGCCCGAGGGCGTCGGTGAGGTCGCCGAGGTCGCGGACGCGGCGGCGCAGGCCGCGAACGGTGCCGGTGCGCTCGGAGAAGCCCATCTCGAGCTGGTCCACGGCGACGACGCGCCACGCGGGCCCGCCGTGGACGGCCTGGCGCAGGGTCGCGTCGAGCAGGTCCCGCCACAGGTAGGACCAGGTCGGGTTCCCGTGGACGCACAGCAGCGTGCCGACGGGCTCGGCACCGAGCTCGGCCAGGGACGCGGCCGTGTCCAGGACGTGCCAGGTGCGCCCGGGCCGCGGGGCGGCCGCGAGGGGGTCGAGCCGGTCGCCGCCGTCGACGGGCGTCGGGGGGACGCGGCGCCTGCTCGGTGCACCCAGGTCGGTCGCGGCGCCGTCGTCGGGCGGTGCGGGGGCCTCCGCGTGCGCCTCCGAGCCCCAGCCCCGCTCCCCGAGCAGCGGCGACTCCGCGTCAAACTCCGGAAGGATCAGGCTTGACCGGTAACGGTGAGGACGATGAGGACACAGTTCAGTCCCACAATCAGCGTCGCGCTGGTCCAGCCGGCGATCTTCAGCGGCATCGAGTCCGTGTGGATGCCCATCACATCACGTTTCCCGGTCAGCCGGATCAGCGGGATCAAAGCAAAAGGAATACCGA
>NZ_CAMPHH010000380.1 GCF_946885855.1 uncultured Actinotalea sp.
TCCCCCGTCACCCCCGCCCGCGCGTCACCCGCCGTCTCGACGACCGCGTCGTCGGCGCCGATCTGCGCCTGCCACTGCGCGCGCGCCCGCTCGATCTCCTCGTGGTCGCGGCCGATGAAGTTCCACCACATGACGATCTGCTCGCCGAGCGGCCGCCCGCCGAGCACGAGTGCCCGCAGGTCGCCGTCGTCGGCCGCGCGGATCGTCAGGGACCGGGCGCCGCGGGCGACGTAGAGGAGTTCGGCCGACGACGCCGCGACGACCGGCGCCCCGCCGGTCGCGCCGCGGTCGCTGGCGACGGCGGCGACGCCCGTGTCGACGAGGACGCCGTGCTCGAAGGAGGGGTCCACGTCGACGGTGAGCGACGCGCCGGCGCGCAGCACGAGCTCGGCCCCGAGCAGCGGCGAGAAGGTCCGTACCGGCGACGTCGCCCCGGCGAGGCTGCCGAGGAAGACCCGCAGCTCCCCGTGGGGCAGGGTGACCGGGTCCGGGACGTGGTGCTCGAAGGCGGGGTCGGCGTCGCGCGAGGCCTCGGGCAGGACGGTCCACAGCTGGACGCCGTGGAGGACCGTCGTGGCGTCGGTCGAGTCCTCCGAGTGGCTGATGCCGCGGCCGGCCGTCATGAGGTTGAGCTGTCCGGGCCGGACGAGGGCGTGCGTGCCGAGGCTGTCCCGGTGCTCGACCTCGCCCGAGAAGAGCCAGCTCACGGTCTGCAGGCCCGTGTGCGGGTGGGGCGGGACGCGCATGCCGCCGGTGACGGCGACGTCGTCCGGGCCGTAGTGGTCGATGAAGCACCAGGCGCCGATGAACGACCGCCTGCGCTGCGGCAGGGTCCGGCGCACGGTCATCGCCCGGGGGCCGCCGAGCGGCACGTCCCGGGCCTCGAGCACCTCGATGCTGCCGGGCTCGACCGCGGTGCCGGCGGAGGGCCGGTCGTCGCAGAGCACCTCGGTGGGTGCGACGTCGAGGTTGGTCATACGAGGGGCAACACCGCGCCGGTGCTGCCTATTCTCGGGCGATGAGCGACGTCACGGTGGTCCACGACGAGACAACGTCCCGCTACGAGCTGCGCGACGGGGAGGACGTCGTCGGCTTCGCGTCCTACCGGTGGGAGGGCGGCCGGTTGGTCATGGACCACACCGTCGTCGACCCGGAGCACCGCGAGCAGGGGCACGGCACGACGCTCGCGCGAGGGGCGCTCGACGACGTGCGGCGGCGCGGGCTGCGGGTCGTGCCCCAGTGCCCGTTCATCCGGTCCTTCGTCGAGGAGAACCCGGAGTACGCGGACCTCGTCGACGAGACGCCCGACGAGGTCTGACGCCCGGGCGGCGAGCGACGCACCCGATCCTGCGCCGTCCGGCCGCGAGCGCCGCACCGATCCTGCGTGCCGCCGATCGGGTGCGCCCCGTGCCGTGAGGTGCTCGGAAGCCCGGGGCACGTCGTCCCGCAGTGCGTGTCGGTGACCGGAGCATGCGGCCGCGTTGCCTACCCTGGTCCCGAGCAGCAGCGAAGGCCCCTCGGAACAGTCCTCCGAGGGGCCTCGCTGTGACTGCTGTCCCGGCACCGCCAGTCTCCTGACGGGCCGCCCGTCGCGGCGGGGCGGTCCGGCCGAGGTCGGTCGCCTGCCCGTCTCCGGTGCCGCCCGGTTCCCCGGGCGGTCCGGTCCGGCGCCGCGGTCTCCCGCGGTCCCCGGAACGGAGCCTGCGACCTCTGCGGCCGACAGCGGTCCAACCGTCCGTGTCCCCGCACACCCTCCGCGTCGCCGTCCGCGGTGCTGGTCTCTCTCGCGATGCTCCAGCTCTCCTCCGGTCGCCCGGGGGAGAAGGTCTGCCGTTCTCCGGTCGGTACCGGTGGGACTCGTCTCGCCGTGGCCGACGGTCCGGGTCACCCCGGTCCATCGTTCCCCGGGTCACCCCGGAGGCGCGATCGGTGCGGGTCTCCCCGTCCGATCCGGCGTCGTCGTCCTGCCGATGACTCAGTTCTAGACCCCTGTGAAGGTGCCCACAAGAGGTCCGGTCGACGACTTTTCGTCCACCGTCCACCCACAGCTCCGTCCACAGATTTCCCTGCTGGACGACGCTCTTCGTCCACAGATCTGTGGACAGAAGATGTGCACCGTCGGGACGCGTCGTGAGCCGTTCGGGTGACGGCCCGGCGGGCTCCTTCAGGCGCCGACGTCGTGGAGGTGGTGGACGACGTCGTGCAGGAAGTACCGACCCAGCGTGAGGACCGTGAACCGCGAGCCGTTGCCGCGCAGGCCCGGGCGGTCCCAGGCGTCGTCGGGCACCGCCTCGAAGCGGGCGGCCACCGCCTCCGCCGCGGAGGCGAGGTTCGCTGCGACCACGGCGGGGTCCTGCCCGCCGTACCCGTCCCGCAGGGCGGTCTCGTCCTGGTCCCAGTTCTCGAAGGTCGGCGTGTCCTCGGCGAGCATGAGGCGCACGCGGGCGTCCATGACCCGGCACAGGTCGCGCACGTGGCACGCGTACTCCAGCGGCGACCAGACGTGCGGCCCGGGTCTTTCCCGGACCTCCTCCCGGTGCAGGACCCCGTCCCAGGCGGCGGCGCACTCGCGGGTGATCGCCGGGATCCGCGGTCCGGTCACGGCTGCCGCGACGAAGGCGCAGTCCGGGCACGGCCGGTCCAGCACCCAGGTCCAGTCCTTCGTGTCCGGCTCGATCGTCATGGCGCGACGATAGGCCCGGCGGTCGCCCGGTGACGGGTGGACGGTGGCGCGGAAGGGTGGCGGGGGAGCCGGAG
>NZ_CAMPHH010000381.1 GCF_946885855.1 uncultured Actinotalea sp.
GTGTCCGCACCGGCATGGGCGACCGCCCGGTAGAGGACGTCACCATCAACAGCATCGACATCGAACAGCTGTAATACCGCACCATGAGCTACGGAATTCCGGCGGCTGAGCCGTCCGCCCAGGTTCCGGTGTGCCCGCGGCACCCGGACCGGGTCTCCTACGTGCGCTGCCAGCGGTGCGGGCGACCGGCGTGCCCGGAGTGCCAGCGCCAGGCCGCCGTCGGCGTGCACTGCGTGGACTGCGTCCACGAGGCGGCGCGGACCGCTCCCGTCGCGCGGACGGCGTTCGGTGCCCCCCTCCGGGCCGGGCGGCCCGTGGTGACCCTCACGCTCATCGGTCTGTGCGCGGTCAGCTTCGTGCTGCAGATGGTCGTCGGGGGCCCAGGCGGCGGCGCGTGGACGCAGGCCTGGATCTTCTCCCCCGCGCTCGGCGCGGTCGAGCCGTGGCGGTTCCTCACGGCGGGCTTCCTGCACAGCACGGGGATGCTGCTGCACATCGGCTTCAACATGTACGCGCTGTGGCTGCTGGGGCCGATGCTCGAGCAGGCGCTGGGGCGCGGGCGCTTCCTCGCGCTGTACCTCGTGGCGACGATCGCCGGGACCGTGATGTTCACGCTGCTGGCCTCGGACCTGGGCACGTTCACGACCGGCGTCGTGGGAGCCTCCGGCGCGGTGTTCGGCCTCTTCGGCGCGCTGCTGCCGGTGCTGCGGCGGCTGCGTCGTGACGCCCGGGGCATCCTCGTGCTCGTCGCGATCAACGGCGTGCTCGGGTTCGTCGTGCCGGGGATCGCGTGGGAGGCGCACCTCGGCGGGTTCCTCGCGGGCCTCGCCCTGGGTGCCGCCTTCGCGTACGCGCCGCGCCGGTGGCGTCGGGCGGTCGGCGTCGCAGCCCCCGTCGCGGTGCTGGTGCTGCTCGTCGTCGCGGTCAACCTCAAGTACCTCGAGGTCTACGGCACGATCCCGTTCCTGTGACGGCGCGCCTGGTCGGGTGAGGCCGTGGTCGGGTCGACGTCGCGCGGGACCCGGGTCTCCACCTCGGACGTGGGCGTCCCCATCGCCCTCCACACCTGTGAATCACACTCGTGTAGTTATCCACAGCGTTGTGCACCGCTGGGGACAATCACACTGCTGTCGTTCTCCACACCTGTGAGCACGCCTGGGGACGGAGCCCGCCGGAGCGGGGCACGACGATGCCGCCCGATCAGCGAGCAGGCGTGGCGGCCCGACCGGCGCCCGGCCGGTCTCAGCGCCAGCGCAGGGTGAGGCCGAAGCCGGCGAAGAGGACGACGAAGCCGACGGCGAGATTCCAGTTCCCGATGCCGGGGATGGGGAAGTCCGTCTGCGAGACGTAGGTGACCACGATCCACACGAGACCGACGATCATGAGCGTCAGCATCGTCGGGACGAGCCACGGCGGGTTGCCCTCGACCTTGACGGGGGCGGGGCCCGCCGGGGGCGTCGCCTTCTTGCGCGGCGGCTTCGACTCGGGCACGACGTCTCCTCCAGGGGTCCCGGGCACCGGGGGCACCCGTCGTTCGTCGTCTAGCGTAGTGGTGCGCGCCGGGAACCGTGCGCGTCCCCGCAGGAGGCACCGTGACCGAGCAGCGCGACCACGCAGCGCACCGCGCGCCGCGCCGGCCGGGGCTGCTCGGCGCCGTCGGTGTCGCGCTCGTCCTGGCGGTGGCGGGCTACCTCTTCGCCGCCAACGCGCAGCTCTCCCGGCTGGGCGACGGACGCGATGTGCAGGACCTGCCGGGGCTCGTCCAGGCGGAGCAGGCGCGGACCGAGGCCCTCGCCACCGAGGTACGGCAGCTCCAGGCGGAGATCGACGACCTGACGGACCTGGCGACGGACGCGTCGGCGGCCCCGAGCCGGGACGACGAGCTCGTGCGCCTCGCGGCGGGCCGCGTCGCCGTCACCGGTCCGGGCGTCACGGTCACCCTGACGGACGCCACGACGAGCGGCCCGCGGCCGTCCGGCGTCTCGAACAACGACCTCGTCGTGCACCAGCAGGACCTGCAGGCCGTCATCAACGCCCTGTGGTCCGGTGGCGCCGAGGCCATGGGCCTGCAGGACCAGCGCGTCATCTCCACCTCGGCGTTCCTCTGCGTGGGCAACGTGCTCCTGCTGCACGACAACGTCTACTCACCGCCGTACACGGTGACGGCGATCGGTGACCCCGAGGAGCTCGTGGACGCGCTCCTCGACTCCGAGGCCATCCGGCGGTACCTCACCTACGTCGAGGCCTACGGCCTCGGCTGGGAGGTGGGCGTCGAGGACTCGTTGGAGCTCCCCGCGTACGACGGCGCGCTGGAGCTCCGCTACGCGACGACACCCGACGAGGCCGACGGGACCGCGACCGCGGGGTCGTCGCGCGGTGACGCGGACGAAGGACGGGCGGGAGCACGCGCAGGCGGACGGGCGGGCGGGCGGACCGGCGCATGGGGCTCGTGACGACGGAGGTCGGGACACGACGGTCCCGACGTGCCGCTGCGCCGCGGCCGGGTCGCCGGCCCGTCGGCGCGGGCGTCGTCGGCGTGGTCGGGGAGCTCCTCATCACCGCCGGGGTCCTGCTCGGCCTCTTCGTCGTGTGGCAGCTCTTCTGGACGGACGTGGTCGCCGAGCGGGCCCACGACCAGATCGTCCAGGAGCTCGGCTGGGCCCGCACGGGCGATCCCGCCGCCCGGGCGCCCGAGCCCGTCGAGACCGAGCCCGTTGAGACCGAGCCCGTCGAGACCGAGC
>NZ_CAMPHH010000382.1 GCF_946885855.1 uncultured Actinotalea sp.
GGTCCCTACCGTTCCGTTATCCCCGGGACGGGCCGGGGAAACGCGTGGAGGGGGCGGCATGAGCGGCACGGACACGGCGGGCGGAGCAGGCACGGGGGGCGCGGTGCGCCCTGCCGACCCGATCGGTGCGGAGGGCGGCGCCGCGGAGGACCGCGCGCGACGGCGCGTCCTCGCGCTCTCGACCACGGGCTTCACCCTGATGTTCGCCGTGTGGTTGATGTTCGGCGTGCTCGGCATCCCGATCCGCGACGAGTTCGGCCTCACCGACGTCGAGCTGTCCTGGCTCACCGCGACGGCCATCCTCAACGGCGCCCTCTGGCGGCTGCCCGCGGGCCTGCTGGCCGACCGGTTCGGGGGCCGCCGGGTCTTCCTCACGATGCTCGTGGCCACGGCGGTCCCCACGTTCCTCGTCTCGCAGGCCGACAGCTTCGCGGTCCTGCTCGTGCTCGCGTTCCTCGCGGGCTTCGCCGGCAACGCGTTCAGCGTCGGCATCGCGTGGAACTCCGCGTGGTTCCCGCGCGAGCGGCAGGGCTTCGCGCTCGGGCTGTTCGGGGCGGGCAACGTCGGCGCGTCGGTGACGAAGCTCATCGGCCCCGCGCTCATCGTCGCCGTGCCGTCGCTGACGGTCGCCGGGCTGACGTTCGGCGGGTGGCGGTTCGTCCCGCTCCTGTACACGGTGCTGCTGCTCGCCATGGCGGTCGCCGTCTGGCTGCTGACCCCGCGGCAGGACCGCACACCGGGCCGGGGACGGCCGCTGCGCGAGATGCTCCGACCGCTGCGCGACGTGCGGGTCTGGCGGTTCAGCCTCTACTACGTCGTCGTGTTCGGGGCCTACGTGGCGCTCTCGGCCTGGCTGCCGAAGTACTACGTCGACGTGTTCGACGTCCCGCTGGCGACGGCGGCGCTGCTCACGGCTCTGTTCATCTTCCCGGCCAGCCTGCTGCGGCCCCTCGGCGGGCACCTGGCCGACCGGTTCGGTGCGCGCGTCGTCATGTACCTGACGTTCGGCGTCATGCTCGTGGCCACCGGGATCCTCATGATGCCGTACGGCTACATCGTCATCAGGGTCTCGGAGGCGGTGGAGCCGGGGGGCGTCCGCGAGGTGCTGCCGTACGAGCTCAACGTGGTCACCTTCACCGCGCTCGTGTTCGTCGTCGGGGTGGCCATGGGCGTCGGCAAGGCCGCCGTGTTCAAGCACATCCCCGAGTACTTCCCGAACGACGTCGGCGCGGTGGGTGGCCTGGTCGGGACGCTGGGCGCGCTCGGCGGCTTCTTCCTGCCGCCCATGTTCGCCTACCTCCAGGCCTGGACGGGGATGCCGCAGTCGACGTTCTTCGTGCTCTTCGCGATCACCCTGGTGAGCGCGGTGTGGATGCACCTGACGATCCACCGGATGCTGCACCGGCGGGTGCCCGAGCTGAGCGGGAGCATCGAGGTCCCGGGCCGGGGGGAGGGCGCCCTGCCTTCGGCCGCAGAGGCCCCGGACCGGTCCGTCGCGGGACCGAGGTCCTAGCCTTCGAGGCCCTTTTTTCCTAACGTTGCGGGTGTGCAAAACCCGTCGACGTCCGCCGCAGAGAGCACCGGCGCCGGGGATCCCGCCGGCGGGTCCTCCGCCCCCGAGGACCCCGCCGCTGCTCCCGGCCCCCACGGCGCCCGCCCCGCGGGCGGTCCGGGCCCTTCTGACCGGGGGCTCCCGACGCGGGCGCGGTGGCACGTCCGCGTCAACCTGCTCGTGCTGGCGTGGCTCGCGGCGGCCGCCGTCGTCGCGGCGGCGCACCGGTGGTTCCCAGCTGCCGGCTGGCTCATGACGCACCTCCTGCTGCTCGGCGCGGTGAGCACCGCGATCCTCATCTGGTCCGCACACTTCGCGGAAGCCGTGCGACGCCGGCCGTTGCGCGGCGGGCACCGCGGGCAGGCCTTCCGGCTCACGCTGCACACCGCCGGAGCCCTGGCGGTCGTGACCGGACTGCTGCTGGGGACGTGGTCGCTCGTGGCGGCGGGCGCCGTCGTCGTCGGGGTGACCGCCGTGTGGCACGGCGTGGTGCTGGCGGACGTGAGCCGACGCGGGCTGGGCGTCCGGCTGGGGTGGACGAGCTGGTACTTCGTCGTCGCCGCCGCGTCCCTGCCCGTCGGGGCGGTCCTCGGGGCGCTGCTGGCGCGGCCGGACGCGGCGGGGGACCTCGCCGCGCGCGCGTACGTCGCGCACGTCGTCGTCATGCTGCTCGGCTGGGTCGGGCTCACGGTCCTGGGGACGCTGGTCACCCTGTGGCCCACGATGCTCCGGGTCGTCGTCGGCGACGACGCCCTGCCGGCCGCGCGCCGCGCGCTCGCGCTGCTCGCCCCGGGGGTGGCCGTGACCGCGCTCGCCGCCCTGCTCGACGTGCGCCCGCTGGCGGCCGCGGGGCTGGTCCTGCATCTCGCGGGCCTCGTCGTCGCGGTCGGGCCGTGGGTGGAGCAGGGGCGTCGCCGCCGACCGGAGGGCTTCGCCCCCTGGTCCGTCGCGGCCGCCGTCGGGTGGTACGGCGTCGCCGGCGTGGTGCTCCTCGGCGTGGTCGTCGCGGGGCCGGGCTGGCCACAGGTGCAGGCGGGGATCGGCGGGGTCCTGCCGCTCCTGGCCGGAGGGTTCGCCGCGCAGGTCCTCCTCGGCTCCCTGGCCCACCTGGGCCCGATGGTCCTCGGGGGCGGGCCCGCGGCGGTCCGCGCCGCGCGCGCGGTCGTGGAACGGGGCGCGG
>NZ_CAMPHH010000383.1 GCF_946885855.1 uncultured Actinotalea sp.
GTACCCGGGAGGAGCGCCGCCTCGCCCCGACCGCCGGGGATGCCTACTGTGCGGGCATGGGAGCGCGTGCGGTGGTCGGGACGGTGCTCGTCGTGGCGGTGCTGGTCGGCGGCGCCGTCGTCGCGGACGGGATCGCCCGCGAGCGCACGGAGGACCGGCTCGCGGGGGACCTCCAGGAGCAGATCGTCGGCCTCGACACCGCGCCCGACGTGACGATCGGCGGCTGGCCGTTCCTCACGCAGGTCGCCGGAGGCGAGCTCGACCGGGTGGACATCACCGCGGACCAGGCGGTCGTCGAGGGCCTGACCCTCCAGGACGTGACCGTCCGCCTCACCGGCGTCTCGACCGACCGGCCGACGACGGCGCGCACGGCCGAGCTGACCGGCGTCGCGCCCGTCGCCCGCCTGGCCGACGTGATCGACCTGCCCGTGGAGCTCGCCGCACGCGACGGCGCGCTCGTGGCGCAGGGGGAGGTGCTCGGCCTCCCGCTGGAGATCACCCTGCTGCCCCGCGCGGCGGGCCGGGAGATCGCGGTCGAGCTCCAGGACATCAGCGTGGGCGGGGGAGCCCTCGACCTCGGCGGGATCCCCGGGCTCGAGGGCGCGTTCGACGGTCTGACGATCCCGGTGGACCAGCTGCCCGAGGGCCTGGAGCTCACGGAGGTCCGGGTCGAGGGCGAGGCGATCCTGCTCGAGGCGGCCGGTGAGGACGTCGTCCTCGAGGCGCCCACCGCGGGCTGACGCGCCCGACGGCGACCCCATGGTCCCGACTACAGTCGGCACCATGGCTACCCCGCACATCGGTGCCGAACCGGGTGACTTCGCTCCCGACGTCCTCATGCCGGGGGACCCCCGCCGGGCGCAGCGCATCGCCGAGACGGTGCTCACCGACGCGCGCCCCGTCACGGAGGTGCGCGGGATCCTCGGCTTCACCGGCACGTTCGACGGCCGCCCGGTCTCCGTGCTCGCGTCGGGCATGGGCATCCCGTCGATCTCGATCTATGCGACGGAGCTGTTCCGCTTCTACGACGTGCAGCGGATCATCCGCATCGGGACCGCGGGCGGCATGGCGCACCACCTGGACGTCGGCGACGTCGTCATCGCGAGCGCCGCGCACACGGACTCCGCCGTCAGCGCGCACCGCATCCCCGGCATGCACTACAGCCACGCGCCGAGCTTCTCGCTCATGGCGGCGGCGGCCGCGGCGGGCGGGGTGGGCCCCGGGCAGCCGAAGCCGGCCAAGGCCAAGGAGCCGAAGGACGGCAAGGACGGCGCGGCCCGCCGTCGCCGGCGGACGCGGGGCGGCCAGGTGTACGTCGGTCCGGTGCTCTCCTCCGACGTCTTCTACGCGAACCGTCCCGGGACCATGGACGCGCTCGTCGCGCACGGGACGCTGGCGGTCGAGATGGAGGCCGCCGGCCTGTACGCCGTCGCCGACCAGGAGCGGCGCGAGGCCCTCGCGATCTGCACGATCTCGGACCTGCTGTTCAAGGACGTCTCGCTGTCGGCCGCCGAGCGCGAGGTGCTCTTCGACCGGTCCGTCGCGCTGGGGCTCGCGGCCTTCGCCGACGGGTGATCCTCCCCGCGCCGCGTGGCGCGGCGGGCGAGCCGGTCGCGGTCCTGGCACCCTGTGCCCGATGAGCTCATCGACGAGCTGGGAGCGCCGCGGCGAGCGCGTGCCCGAACGGCTGAGGGTCGCCGCGGAGCTCGTCGGCCCCCGCCCCGGGCTGAGGGTCCTCGAGGTGGGCTGCGGATCCGGCGCGCTGACCGACGCGCTGTGCCGCGGCGGCGCGACCGTCGTGGCGATCGACCGGTCGCCGACGGCGGTCGAGCGCGCCCGGCACCGCAACGCGGCGCACCTGTCAGCGGGCTACGTCCAGGTGCACGCGGTGGCCCTGGCCGACCTCGAGTGGACCGGCGCGCCCTTCGACGTCGTCGTCGGGGTGGACGTCAACGCCTTCTGGACGGGGAGCGCGGAGCGCGAGGTGCGCCGGGTCTGCGAGCTGCTCGCGCCGGACGGGCGCGTCGTCCTCGTGCACGCGCCGCCGCCCGGCAGCGGCGCGCACAGCGGCACGCACCGGGCGGCGTGGCTCGTGCCGACGGCGCTCGGGGCCGGCGGCCTGGCCGCCGAGGTGCGCGAGGTCGGCGACCTGCTCTGCATCACCGCCCGGCGCCGGGCGGCCTGAGTCGCACCCGGCGGCGGGCGGGAGGAGCCGCCCCGGGCCCGACGGCACGCCTCACTCGCCGTCGGCGGGCCTGGCCTCGTGGTCGCTGCGGCCGTGCGTGCGGTTCCGCTCCTTGAGCTGCGCCTCGTAGACGTGACGGCGGCCGTCCATGAGCCGGTCCCGGGCGACCTGCTCCCAGTGCCGCCACTTGGACCAGTAGTGGTCGTCGTAGTCCTCGACGATCTGGAACGTCCAGCGGTAACGCAGGACGTTCTGGCCGAAGAGGTCCTCGCGGATCTGCTGCGCGAGCTCCCCGTGGCCCGCCTCCTCGAGGGCCTCGATCGCCTCGACGAGGTCGTTGTCCGCCCGCCCGGTCATGCGGTGGACGCCGTAGAGCATGCCGCGCGCCTGCTCGACGACCTCGAGCGCCGCGGTGAGCTTCCCGACCGCCTCGACCGTGGCGTCGTCGACGCCGTCGGGGACGCGGTGGGCCTCGTCGGGGCCGTCGTCGTGGGCCGGAGCAGCGGGGGTGGGGGACGTGGTCTCGGTCATGGGGTGATCGAAC
>NZ_CAMPHH010000384.1 GCF_946885855.1 uncultured Actinotalea sp.
GGCGGGTGGGACCGCCTGGTCGTCCTCGGGCCGCTCGGCGTCCCCGGTGTCCGGTGCCGTCACGCTGCCTCCCCTGTGCCCCTGCTGCTCGGTGGCGGCCACCGAGGCCGCGGCGACCATCGTGCCACGACGGCCCCGGACCGCGGCGTCGCGTCGCCAGGTCGTCCCGCGTGGCGGTGCCGCGGCCGGGCGCGGGGCGTCGTCGTTGCTCCGTCCGGGTGGATCGGCACCCGGACGGGGCGGGGTGCCGAGTCGCGCGCGCCACCCCGGTCCCGCCGTCGGACCGCCGTGGCGCAGCCGGCCCGCGTCGGACGGCGGGGCGCGCCGTCGGACGCCTCCCGCCGTTCGTCCCCGGCGGGGTGACACCATGGGGCCATGAAGGGACGCATCCTCGTGGTCGACGACGACGTCGCGCTGGCCGAGATGATCGGCATCGTCCTGCGCTCGGAGGGCTTCGAGCCCCTGTTCTGCGACCACGGCGACGACGCGCTGGCCGCCTTCCGCTCGGGTCAGCCGGACCTCGTGCTGCTGGACCTCATGCTCCCGGGCAAGGACGGCACCGAGATCTGCCGGCTCATCCGGGCGGAGTCCGGCGTGCCGATCGTCATGCTCACCGCGAAGAGCGACACGGTCGACGTCGTCCTCGGGCTGGAGAGCGGTGCGGACGACTACATCCCCAAGCCGTTCAAGCCCAAGGAGCTCATCGCCCGCGTCCGCGCCCGGCTGCGGCGCACGGACGAGCCCACGCCGGAGCACCTGACGATCGGTGATCTGGAGATCGACGTCACCGGGCACCGGGTGACGCGCGACGGTGCCGTCATCCCGCTCACCCCGCTCGAGTTCGACCTCCTCGTGGCGCTCGCGCGCAAGCCGTGGCAGGTGTTCACCCGGGAGGTCCTGCTCGAGCGCGTGTGGGGCTACCGGCACGCCGCGGACACCCGGCTCGTCAACGTCCACGTGCAGCGGCTCCGGTCCAAGATCGAGCACGACCCCGAGCACCCGGAGATCGTCGTGACCGTCCGGGGGGTCGGCTACAAGGCGGGCACCGGGAGCTCGTGAGGTCGCGTCGGTGACGGTCGAGGGTCCGGTCCGGACGGGGGTGCAGGAGGCCGCGTCGCGTCGCGGCCGTCGGCTGCGGCTCGCCGCGCTGCGGGCCCGCCGGGGAGCGCGCGACCTGGTGCACCGGTTCCGCGCGTCGCTGCAGCTGCGGGTCATCACGTCGACGCTCGTCGTCGGCGTGCTCGCGCTCGCGGTGCTCGGCGGCTTCCTGTCCGACCGGATCCGCGACGGGCTCTACGAGCAGCGCGTCGCGCAGATCCTCGAGGAGACGGCCCGGTCGACGGAGGCCGCCCAGGCGACCTTCAGCGCGTCGACCGCCTCGACCGGCCCGGAGCTGCAGACGCTCTTCTACGACCTGGTCCCCGCGCTCGCCCTGGGCGGCTCGGGCGAGCGCGAGGTGTTCCTGCGCCGCGCTCCCGGTGACGTCCCGCCCCTGCTCGTCAACGACGTCTCCACGGCCAGCGAGGTCAGCGGGGCGGACCTCGGGGTGCTCATCACGGACGACCTGCGCCGAGCGGTCCGGGAGGCGCAGGCACAGCAGTGGATGCCCGTCGCGATCCCCGTCGACGACCTGGGCGCCGTCGCGCCGGGCGTCCTCGTCGGGTCCGTCGTCGAGGTCCCGGCGGCCGGCCGGTACGAGCTGTACTACCTCTACGACGTCTCTGCCGAGCAGCAGACGCTGACCTTCGTGCAGCAGGTGCTCGCCCTGGCCGGCGTGGGGCTCGTGGCGCTCGTCGGCGCGATGACCTGGCTCGTGACCCGGCAGGCCGTGCACCCCGTCCGCAGCGCGGCGCGCGTGGCGGAGCGGCTGGCGGACGGGCACCTCACGGAGCGCATGAAGGTCAAGGGCGTGGACGAGATGGCCACGCTCGCCCGGTCGTTCAACGAGATGGCCGAGAGCCTGCAGGACCAGATCGTGCGGATGGAGGAGCTGTCGCGGCTCCAGCGGCGGTTCGTCTCGGACGTCTCGCACGAGCTGCGGACCCCCCTGACGACCGTGCGCATGGCGGCCGAGGTCATCCACGCCTCGCGGGAGGAGCTCGACCCCGCCGCGCGGCGCTCGGCCGAGCTGCTCACCGCCCAGCTGGACCGCTTCGAGGCGCTGCTGGCCGACCTCCTGGAGATCAGCCGCTTCGACGCCGGTGCCGCGACGCTCGACGCCGAGCGCCGCGACCTGCGCGACGTGGTCACCGCGGCGGTGGAGCACGTCGTGTCGCTCGCCGAGCGCCGCGGCGTGTGGCTGAGCGTCGACCTCCCGGAGCAGTCGACCGTGGCCGACGTCGACCCGCGGCGGATCGAGCGCGTGCTGCGCAACCTCCTCGTCAACGCGGTCGAGCACGCCGACGGCCACCCCGTCGAGGTCCGCCTCGCCGGCGATGCCGAGGCCGTGGCCGTCACGGTGCGGGACCACGGGGTCGGCATGACCCCGGAGGAGGCGGAGCACGTCTTCGACCGGTTCTGGCGCGCCGACCCGGCCCGCGCCCGGACGACCGGCGGTACCGGGCTCGGTCTCGCGATCTCCATCGAGGACGCGCACCTGCACGGTGGCTGGCTCGAGGCCTGGGGTCGTCCCGCTCGCGGGGCGTGCTTCCGGCTCACGGTGCCGCGCCGCGCGGGGATCGTCCTGACCTCCTCTCCGCTGTCCCTCGTGCCCGAGCCGGCCCCGCC
>NZ_CAMPHH010000385.1 GCF_946885855.1 uncultured Actinotalea sp.
CTACGGGGCGGGGCGGGAACCGCGAGTCGTCACGGCGTCCGGCCGGAGCCGGCGCGGTGACGTCGGGGGGCGGAGGCTGAGAGGTCCGGGCGGCTCAGGCCGGCGAGGGCCGGCCTGAGGGGCTGCAGGACTGCCGTGCCGGAGGGCGACGGGCTCAGCGCTGGTCCGCGGTTCCCACGGCCATGCACATTCGCGCCGCGACGACGTCGCAGAGCACGATCGGCTGCCGGTGGGAACGCATGTGACGAACAGTGACAGCCGTCTCGCGATCGTGGAAGCGGCGTTCCAGCATCTGGGCGTGGCTCCGGCCCCCTGCGCCCCGAGTGCCCCCTCGAGGCCCGTGCGTGCCCCTGCCCCCTGCGCCCGCGATCGGCCCGCGGGTCGGTCAGGCGACCATCCCGTCCACGAGCGTGAGCACCTCGTCGTACGCGGCGAGCGCCTGCTCGACCTCGGCGTCGGTCACGACGCACGGCGGGACGACGTGGATCCGGTTGTCCGCCGTGAAGGGCAGCACGCCGCGGTCCACGAGCTCGGCCTTGACCCGCCCCATGACGGCGGCGCCGACGGGCTCGCGCGTGGTGCGGTCGGCGACGAGCTCGACCGCCCAGAAGACGCCGAGCCCCCGGGCCTCCCCGACGCAGGGGTGCCGCTCCGCGAGGGCCTGCAACCCGGGTCCGAGGACGTCGGCACCGATCCGCGCCGCGTTCTCGACGACGCCCTCGTCCTCCATGGCCTCGACGGACGCGACGATCGACGCCGCCGCGAGCGCGTGCCCGGAGTAGGTGAGCCCACCGGGGAACACGCGCTCGTCGAAGCCGGCGGCGATCTCGTCGGACAGGATGACGCCGCCCACCGGGACGTAGCCGGAGTTGACGCCCTTGGCGAAGGTCACGAGGTCCGGGCGCACGTCCCAGTGGTCCCGGGCGAGCCAGGCGCCGGTCCGGCCGAAGCCCGCCATGACCTCGTCGAGGACGAGGACGATCCCGAAGCGGTCCGCGAGCGCGCGCACGCCGGCCAGGTAGCCGGGCGGCGGGACGAGGACACCGGCCGTGCCGGGGACGGTCTCCAGCAGGATCGCCGCGACCGTCCCGGGACCCTCCGCCTCGATGACCCGCTGGAGGTGGTGCAGCGCGCGGGCGGCCTCCTCCTCGGGCGTCGTGGCCCAGAACTCCGTCCGGTACAGGTACGGGCCGAAGACGTGCACGTGGCCGGTCGCGTACTCGTTGGGCATCCGGCGCCAGTCCCCCGTCGCGACGATCGCCGCGCCGGTGTTGCCGTGGTACGACCGGTAGTGCGAGATGACCTTGGTGCGGCCCGTGTGCAGCCGCGCCATCCGGATGGCGTTCTCGTTCGCGTCCGCACCGCCGTTGGTGAAGAAGACCTTCGACATCCCGGCCGGCGCGTGCCGCAGGATCGCCGCGGCCGCCCGCCCGCGCGAGAGCTCGGCGTGCGGCGGCGCCACCATCGGCAGCCGCGCCGCCTGCTCCTGGATCGCTGCGACCACCCGCGGGTGGCAGTGGCCGATGTTCATGTTGACGAGCTGGCTGGAGAAGTCCAGGTAGCGACGGCCCTCGTCGTCCCAGACCACGCTCCCGGCGCCCCCGGCGAGCGTCAGCGGCTGCAGCGCGCCCTGCGCCGACCAGGAGTGGAAGACGTGGGCGCGGTCGAGCCGCAGCGCCTCGCCGACCTCCCCGGTCGCGCCGCCGGAACCGCCTGCCTGGTCGACCGCGTGGGTCATGAGCGCTGCCTCCTGGTCGTGCGGCCGCGCAGCGTCGCGCGACCCTCCCGCAGTATGACGGCCCGGCCCGCCGCCCGGGAGCACCCGGCCGCGTGATCATCCCGACGGCGGAGCGGGTGGCAGGATGGCCACATGGCGCAGACGTTGTGGCTCACCGGTGACGACGCGGCGGACCGGCTCCTGGAGCATGACCCCTTCGCCCTGCTCGTGGGGATGCTGCTCGACCAGCAGGTCGCGATGGAGACCGCCTTCGCCGGCCCGGCGAAGATCGCCGACCGCATGGGCGGCTGGGACGTCCGCGCGATCGCGGACGCCGACCCCGACGCGTTCTCGGCCCTCTGCGCGCAGCCGCCCGCCGTGCACCGCTACCCCGGCTCGATGGCCGGCCGGATCCAGGCGGTCGCCCGCGCGGTCGTCGACGAGCACGACGGCGACGTGACCCGCCTGTGGACCGAGGGGTCGCCCGACGCCCGTGAGGTGCTCCGCCGGCTCAAGGCGCTCCCCGGATTCGGCGACCAGAAGGCCCGGATCTTCCTCGCGCTGCTCGGCAAGCAGCGCGGGGTGACGCCCGCGGGCTGGCGCGAGGTCGCGGGCGACTACGGCGCCCCGGACGTGCACCGGTCCATCGCCGACG
This sequence comes from uncultured Actinotalea sp., assembly GCF_946885855.1. Next base: position 2,373 of record NZ_CAMPHH010000385.1, read on the forward strand.
TCACCGACGCCGACACGCTGGTGAAGGTCCGCGAGACCAAGCGGGTCATGAAGGCGGCCGCCAAGGCCGCGAAGGGCTGACGCCGGGCACCCGACTCCCGGACGAGGACGGACCCGCCGTCGTCCCTGGTGCCGGTCGGCCTGCACGTCGGCCTGCGCGTCGGCCGGCCTGCGCGTCAGTCGGCCTGCGCGTCAGTCGGCCTGCGCGTCCTCGGCCGCCGCCGCGCGGACGCCCGCCTCGTAGCCGGCGTCGTGCCCCTCCGCCCACCCCTTTCTCTTATAAACAACAACGATCCCACGAGACACATATCGATCTCGTTATCGGTCTTTTGGTTGTAAGTAGGTGGGTGGGGG
>NZ_CAMPHH010000386.1 GCF_946885855.1 uncultured Actinotalea sp.
AGCACGGTCGCGGCACACCTACCGCAAGCCGCTTGACATAGGAGCAACACGTGCCGACCGACCACAGCCCGCAGGACCGCCTCGCGGGCCTCGCGCCGGTCGGGCCGCCCGAGCCGCGACCGGGTTCCGCCGGCCGGTCCGCGGGCGCGTCCGCGGACCAGGCGTCGTCGCCGGAGCAGTCCCGGAGGTCCCGGCGGTGGGCGCCCGGGGCGGACGCGGCCGACGACGGCGCCCCGGCGGTCCGCGCGCGTGCCCTCGCGGCCGCCACGTCGGCGTACGCCGCGACGTACGGCCACCCCCTGGAGCACCCGACGGCGTCCGGGCCGGTCCGATGGGGGACGAGCACGCGGACGGCCCTCCTGGTCGCGGCGGCGCTCGCCCTCGTCGGTGGCGGGGTGGTCGTGCACACGCTGGCCGGTGCCCCCGCCGCCGTCGTGGTCGCCAAGGACGTGGACCCCGCCGCACCGGTCCCGCCGGGTGCCGGCGGGACGGATCCCGAGGGTGCGCCGCCGGGGTCAGGAGCCACGGTGACGCTGCCGCCGGGTCCTGGCGAGGCCCGGGCGGCGCTGGACGAGGCGCCCGGGACCGCAGGGGAGGACGCGCCGAGACTGCTGGTCCACGTGGTCGGCCGCGTGCACGAGCCCGGTGTGGTCGAGCTGCCGGCGGGGGCGAGGGTCGTCGACGCGGTGGCGGCCGCCGGAGGAGCCACGACGGAGGCCGATCTGTCGGCGCTCAACCTCGCCCGACCGGTGGTCGACGGCGAGCAGGTCCTCGTCCCTCGCCCCGGGGAGCTCGTGCCGGAGCCGCCCGGGCCGCCTCCCGGCGACGTGGCCGCGGGCGCGGCAGCGGCCACGGCCGGCGGTGGTCTCGTGGACGTCAACCGGGCGGGCCCCGGCGAGCTCGAGGCGCTCCCCGGCATCGGCCCCGTCCTCGCCGAGCGGATCGTCGCGGACCGGCAGGAGCACGGGCCGTTCGCGTCGGTCGACGACCTGCAGCGGGTGCGGGGGATCGGCCCCTCGCTGCTGGCCGACCTGCGCGACCGGGCCACGGCGTGACCGTCGTCCAGGGCAGGGACCTGCGGCTCGTCCCCGCCGCCGTGCTGACCTGGGTCGTGTGCTGGGTCGTCGTGGGCCTGGACCCGCGCGGTGCGGCGGGAACCGGGGCGGCGCTGCTGGCCGGCGCCGGTGCGGTCGCCCTCCTGGCGCGTCGGTGGCAGGCCGGGCGGGCCGGGACCGAGCGCGTCGCCGTGACGCTCGTGCTCGCGCTCGGGGTCGGGGGCCTTGCCTGCGGGGTGACCGCCGTGCAGGCCGCCGTCCGGGAGACCGGGGCGCTCGGCCGGCTCGCCGCGGCGGCGGTGCACGTCGAGCTCGAGGGTCGCGTCGTCGGTGACCCGATGCCCGTCGGGCGCTGGGGCGAGCAGCACCGCGTCCGCGTGACGGTGCGGTCGGTCGAAGGACCGGGCGTCGCCGGACCCACCGCCGCCGACGTGCTGGTGACCGGCGCGGGCGACCGGTGGCGGGCGCTCGAGCACGGCAGCCACCTGCGGGTGCGGGGCACCGTGGCGCGGGCTCCCCGCGCAGACGACGTCCTGGGGACGGTCAGGGCGGTCGGGGACCCGGAGGTGCTCGGAGCGCCCGGTCCCGGGGCTGCGCTCGTCGGGCGGCTGCGGGGCGGTCTGCGGGACGTGACGGCGCCCCTGCCGCCGGACCAGCGGGGCCTCGTCGCCGGTGCGGCCGTGGGCGCCACGGAGGAGATCCCCGACGACCTGCGTCAGGCCATGCGCGACGCCGGCCTCACCCACGTCACGGCGGTCTCCGGGGGGCACTTCGCCGTGGTCGCGGTGACCGTGCTCGCGGTCTGCGGGTCGCTGCGCGCCCCGCCGGCCGTGCGCGCGACCGTCCTCGCGCTCGCGGCCTTCGCCTTCGTCCAGCTCGTGCACGGCGGCGCGAGCGTGGCGCGGGCTGCCGCGGCGGCCGCGGTGTGGTCGCTCGCGCTCCTCCTGCGCCGCCCGGCACGTGCGGTCCCGGCCCTGGCGGCGGGCGTCCTCGTGCTCCTGCTCGTGGACCCCTGGCTGGCGAGGTCCTACGGGTTCGTGCTCTCGGTCGCGGCGACGGCCGCCATCGTCCTGCTCGCCCCGGCCCTGGTGGCGCGGTGCCCGGCGGCGCTGCCCCGGCCGGTGGCGACCGTCGTCGCCGTCCCGCTGGCGGCCCAGCTCGTCTGTGCCCCCGTGCTCGTCCTCCTCGATCCCGTCCTGACGACGTATGCCGTGCCCGCGAACGTGCTCGCCGCGCCGGCGCTGCTGCCCGCGACCCTGCTCGGACTGCTCACCACGCTGCTGTCCCCCGTGGCCCCGGGTCCTGCTGAGGCGGTGGCACGACTCGCCGCGGTGCCGGCCGCCTGGGTGGGGGCTGTCGCCGGCACGGCGGCCGGCCTGCCCGGCGCCCGGCTGCCGTGGATCGGCGGCGTCCCGGGCGCGGTCGCGCTCGCCGCTGCGACGGCGGTGGGTCTGGGCCTGCTGCTGCGGCGCGTGCCCCGGCGCGGCTGAGCGCTCCAGTCCGCCGGGCCCGTCGCCGGGTGTGCCTGTGACCGCGGACCGGAGCCGGCGCGGCCGGCGCGTGCGGAGGGTGCGGAGGGCACGGAGGGTGCGGCCAGGGAGAGGGAGCGGCGCGCACGGCCACCGTCCGGTCGTGTCGGCGTGCCGTGGCAGGCTCTCCCCATG
>NZ_CAMPHH010000387.1 GCF_946885855.1 uncultured Actinotalea sp.
TGCGGTGGGCGCGGGCTGGCCCGGCGTCTGCGCCCCCCCCGGGGGGGGGGGGGGGCCCCACGACGACGGGGCGACGGCCGGTGAGGTCACCGAGCGCTATGTCGGCATCCGCGGGACGCCGTCGCGCGTGGTCCGGGACGTGGCGCGGGAGCGACTGACGCGGCGGCAGCTCGCAGCGGGGGAGGAGCCGTGGTTCCCGGAGGTCACCGCTCGCCTCGGCCGGTCGGACACCTGAGGGACGACGACGCCGCCCCGGCCCGAGGGCGGAGGCGGCGTCGTGGCGGGCCGTGGGCCCGGTGACGGTCGCTCAGTAGCGGCGGCCGCGGGACCGGCCGAACCGGCCGATGAGCTTGGACAGCAGGGCACCCTTGATGAGCCCGGAGAACATCCCCATGGTCGTGCCTCCTCGGTGTCTGTGACGTCCCGTGACGGTAGGCGGCATCGCCCATGATCGCGCGCGGGGAGCGCCTCGGGAGGTCGCCTCAGGGCGTGGGGACGGGCGCGGGGTCCAGCGGGGCGTCGTCGTCGGTCGCCACGCGAGGGCGCCGGGCGATGCCCCGCAGCTCGTCGTAGCGGACCGCCAGCACCCCGGCGACGATGCACGCGCCGCCGGCGAGCTGGACCGGCACGGGCAGCTCGCCGAGGAGCAGCCAGGAGAACAGCAGGCTGAACATGACCTCGGTGAGGCCGACGAACCCGGCGATCTTCGACCCCAGGCGCCGTGTCGCGGCGATCCCGGTGGCGTAGGCGAGGGCCGCCGCGACCAGCGCGAGCTCCCCGATCGCGACCCACCAGGGCAGGACGGCGCCGGCCAGGACGACGTCGGCGGTCCCCGCGGTCATCGGCATGACGCCGGCCGCGCCGGCCAGGAGCAGGGCCAGGGTCGCGACAACCATGCCCCCGCACGCCATCACCAGGGGCGGCAGGCCGGCGGCCTCGCGGGCCGAGAGCACGAAGTACGTGGCCAGGCCGACGGCGGCGCCCAGCCCCCACAGCACGCCGCCGAGGTCCACGCTCGCGCCGCCGAGGTCGAGGACGAGCAGCAGGCCGACGACCGCCAGCGCCACGCCGGTCAGCGTCCAGCGGCGGGGACGCTGCCCGTGCCGCGCCCACAGCCACACGACGACGAGGACGACGCCCAGGTACTCCAGGAGCAGCGCCACGCCGACGGACAGGGTCGTAACCGCGTTGAAGAACGCGAGCTGGACCGCCGCCATCGCGACCACGCCGTACGCGACGAGCAGCCCGGCGTGCCGGCGCAGCGCGCCCCACCGGCCCCGGAGCAGCATGATCGAGGGCACGAGCAGGACGAGCGCCGCGCCGCCGATGCGCGCGGTCACGGCGGCGCCGGGGGACCACCCGCTGTCGAGGAGGGCCTTGGCGAACGGTCCCGAGCTGCCGAACGCGGCGGCGGAGACGAGCGCCAGGGTCAGTCCGGACCCGAGGGTGCTGACCGGGGGGCGCACCGTGGCGGTGGCGGACATCGGGCTCTCCTGGCGGGCCGGCCGGCACGCTCGCCGCTCCGGTGACGGCTGCGGGGTGCGCGGGGTTCTCGGGGTGCGCGTCACGGGTAAAGTGGCGAACGGTCGTGACATTAGGAGCCGCCGCGTCAGGAGTCAAGATGGTTTTCGCCCATGACACCGAGGTCGCCCTCGCGACGGCGGCCGCGCTGGTGAACACCCTGCCGCGCGACGGCGGGCAGGACGGGCTCGCGAGCGTCGGCGACCTCGACCACTTCGTGCTGACGTGGGGTTTCACGGGCAGCCGGACGCACGACGAGGTGGAGCTGGCGGGCGTCCGGGACCTGCGGCACGAGCTGCTGCGGCTGTGGACGTGCGACGACGTCGACGTCGTCGCGGGAGGGGTCAACGAGCTGCTGACCGCGGCGTCCGCGCTGCCGCAGCTGGTCCGGCACGACGGGTGGGGGTGGCACCTGCACGCGACGACGCCGGAGCGGCCGCTCGCGACCCGGATGGCCGTGGAGGCGGCCATGGCGCTCGTCGACGTCGTCCGCAGTGACGAGCTGGAGCGGCTGCGCGTCTGCGCGGCGGACGACTGCGACGACGTCCACGTCGACCTCTCGCGTAACCGGTCGCGCCGATTCTGCGGCCCGACGTGCGGCAACCGGACCAACGTCGCGGCCTACCGGGCGCGCCGCGCCGGTCGGGCGGACCGTGGCGCACCGACCGGGAGGCCTGCGGGCTGAGACAGTGGTGCACGAGGGGGTGGTGGGCACAGTCGCCGACGACATCCGCACGCGGCCCTCGGCGGCACCCGGGTTCGACTCCCGGCACCTCCACCCAGGTCGGAGCGCGCCGAGGTCGGCGCGCTCCGAGGTCGTACGCGCGACGGCGCCGCCCGGCTCACGGGGAGCGGGGCGGCGCCCGGGGGCGTGCGGAGCGGTCAGAGCCCGAGCTTGCCGCCCAGGCCGCCGAGGTTGCCGCCGAGCGAGCCCAGCAGGCTCTGCACGTCGATGCCGAGCTTGTCGAGCAGGCCGCGGTCGCGGTCGGTGTCCACCGTGCCGGGGAGCTCCCGGTCGGCCTGCTCCGCCTTGCCGTGGTCGCCGTGGCTCTTGAGGAACTCCAGGATCTGGGCCTTGTCGATCTGCATCACACGTCCTCACCCGACGGCGTCACGCCGTCGTCGTCGTCGCCGTCCCGCGTGAGATCGGCGGGGTACTTGCTGCCGACCTGGCCGTCCCCGGTGACCTCGGGATCGG
>NZ_CAMPHH010000388.1 GCF_946885855.1 uncultured Actinotalea sp.
GCCCAGGGGAGGGCGGCCGGTGGCAGCGCTCAGAGCCCGAAGTGCCGGGCGACCCCGCGCAGCGCCTCCGCCGACCGGCGCAGGCCCTCGAGCTCGTCGTCGGACATGCTGATCTCGAGCCGTGTCTGCACGCCCAGCCGACCGACGACGGACGGCACGGACAGGCAGACGTCGGAGATGCCGCGGTAGTCCTGGAGGAGCGAGGAGACCGGCAGGATGCGGTTCTCGTCGTTGAGGACCGCCTCGATGATGCGGGACCCGGCCAGGGCGACGGCGTAGTTGGTGGCGCCCTTGCCGGCGATGATCCGGTAGGCGGAGTTGACGACCTCCTCCGCGATGCGCTCCCGGTCGGCAGCCTCCAGCCGCCCCGAGAGCCGGCCGTCCGGACCGACCATGCCCGGCCACTCCACGAGCGGGACGGAGCCGATCGACGCGGAGCTCCAGAGCGGGATCTCGCTGTCCCCGTGCTCGCCGGCGATGTAGGCGTGGATGTTCTGCACCGCGACGCCCGTGTGCCGGTGCAGGAGGTACCGCAGCCGCGAGGAGTCCAGCACCGTGCCCGAGCCGAACAGCTGGTTGTCCGGCAGGCCCGAGATCTTCAGCGCGGCGTACGTGACGATGTCGACCGGGTTGGTGACCATGACGTAGACGGCGTCGGGGGCCACCTCCACGAGCTGCGGAAGCATGGTGCGGACCAATGACACCGTCGCGTGGGCGAGGTCCAGCCGGGACTGGCCGGGCTTCTGCTTCGCGCCCGCGGTCACGACGACGACGTCCGCGTCGCGGCACACCTCGATGTCGTCGGACCCGATGACGTCCGCCATCGGCATGAACTGGATGCCGTGGCCGATGTCGAGGGCCTCCGCCTCCACCTTGGCCGCGTTGATGTCGTAGAGGGCCACCGTCCGTGCCGCGCCGCGCATGAGCGCGGCGTACGCCATGGTGGCGCCGACGCTCCCGGCGCCCACCACGGCGAGCTTCGTCGTCCGGCGGCCAGGCCTCGGCTCGGCGTGGCCGAGGTCGTCGGTGTCGGGACGGTGCTCGTGCGGCATGACGGCTCCAGTGCGGGTGGACGACGGCGGGTGATCAACCTTAGGTCGCCCGTCCAGGCCGGTCACCCTGGGGTCGTCGCGAGCCGGCGCAGGGCGTCCCGGGCCACGCCCGGGTCCGTGGTCCGCCACAGCGGGGGCATGCTGCCCAGGAGGAACGCGCCGTACCGGGCGGTGACCAGGCGTGGGTCGAGGACCGCGACCATCCCGCGGTCGTCGGTGCTCCGGACGAGGCGCCCCGCGCCCTGCGCGAGCAGCAGGGCCGCGTGGGTCGCCGCCACGGTCATGAAGCCGTTCCCGCCGGAGGCCTGCACGGCCTCGGTCCGCGCCGCCTTGACCGGGTCGTCCGGGCGCGGGAAAGGCACCCGGTCGATGATCACCAGCCGGCACGCCCGCCCCGGCACGTCGACCCCCTGCCACAGCGACAGGGTGCCGAAGAGGCAGGTCGCCTCGTCCTCCGCGAACCGGCGCACGAGGGTGGGCAGCTGGTCGTCACCCTGGCACAGGACCGGCACGTCGAGCCGCGTGCGCATCTCCTCCGCGGCGGTCTGGGCGGCACGGCGCGAGGAGAACAGCCCGAGGGTCGCGCCACCTGAGGCCGCGACGAGATCGGCGATCTCGTCCAGCTGCGCGGTGGCCAACCCGTCCCGCCCCGGGGGCGGGAGGTGGCGGGCGACGTAGAGGATCCCCTGCCGGGGGTAGTCGAACGGGCTGCCGACGTCGAGACCCTGCCACGGCCGGTCCTCGCGCTCGTCGGCGGCCCGGCTCTCGGCCCCCCGCCCCGCTGACCGCTGCGCCTCGGCTCGCTGCGCCGCGGGGTCCAGCCCCACGGCCCGCGCGAGCGGCACGAAGCTGCCGCCGAGGGCGAGCGTCGCCGACGTGAGCACGGCCGTCCGTCCGGCCAGCAGGTGCGTGCGCACGAGCCCGGAGACCGCGAGCGGCGCCGCCTGGAGGCGTGGTCCGCCGGAGCGGCCCCACCCGTCACCGCGGGTGCACCACAGGACGTCCCGGCCGTCCCGTCCGGCGTCCCCGACCATCCGCTCGGCGACCTCCATGAGGCTGAGCACGGCCGAGCTCGCCATCTTCACGCCGGCGTCCGCCGTCGACGCCGTCGTCGTCCCCTCGGCCGGACGCAGCGCGCTGAGCAGGCCGCGCGCCGCGTCCCGGACGGCCCCGACCGCCAGGGCGACGCCGTCGGGCAGCCCGCCGGGGAAGCGCCCCTCCGGGAGGTCCTCGAGGGCCGCGGCGAGGTCGCGACCGGCCACGTCGAGGTCGTCCGTCGCGACGCCGCCGTGGCGGCGGGCCGTGCGCGCCACCTGCTCCACGGACGTCCCGGACAGCTCCACGGTGGCCTGCGCGGTGACCCGGTCCGCGAGCTCGTGCGCCTCGTCGACGACGAGCACGTCGTGCTCCGGCAGCACCCCGGGGGACCCGCCCGCCGCGATGCCGAGCATGGCGTGGTTCGTCACGACGACGTCGGCCTCGCGCGCGAGCGTCCGCGCCCGCTCCGGGAAGCAGTCGTCCAGCAGGGGGCACTTCGAGCCGAGGCACTCCAGCGACGTCACGGACACCTGACGCCACGCGCGGTCCGTCACCCCGGGGTCGAGGTCGTCCCGGTCCCCCGTCGCCGTCTCCTCCGCCCACTCGCGCAGGCGGACCACCTGGCGGC
>NZ_CAMPHH010000389.1 GCF_946885855.1 uncultured Actinotalea sp.
CACGCCGAGTAGACCGCTTGCCCGGTGGATCCCACGCGCCCGGCGTCCGACGAGCCCGTCCGGGCCGTGGTCCGCCCCGGTCGCCGGGCGCCCGCCGTCGTGCTCGCGGTGCTCTGCGCCGTCGGGGTGCTGGCGGTCTGGTGGGTCTTCGTCACGACCCGCACGGGCCAGGTCCTCGAGCAGGCGGCGTTCCAGGGCTCCGAGCTCGGTGCGACCCGCCTGTGGGTCGTCGCGGAGCCGGTGCTCGAGGTCATCTCCCTGCCGTTCGTGGCCCTCGTGCTGCTCACCGCGATGCTGCTGGCGGTGCTGCGGCGCCGGGTGCTCCTCGCCGTCCAGGTCGCGGTGCTCATGGGCGGCGCGAACCTCTCCACGCAGCTCCTCAAGCACGTCGTCCTCGACCGCCCGGACCTCGACGTGGGCGACCGGCTGGACAACGCCCTGCCGAGCGGCCACACGACCGCGGCCGCGTCGGTGTCCGTCGCCCTGCTCCTCGTCCTGCCGCCCCGGTTCCGCCCGGTCGCCGCCGTGGTCGGGGTCGTCTACACGGGCGCGACGGGGATCTCGACGCTCGTCGGGCAGTGGCACCGGCCCAGCGACGTCGCCGCCGCCGTCCTGGTCGTCGGAGCCTGGGCGGGCGTCGCAGCGTCGCTGGGCGTCCGGAGCCGGCCGCGGACGGACCGGGGGCCCGCGCGCTGGGGCGTCGGCGCCGTCGTCGGTCTCCTGCTCCTCGGCGGTGCCGTCGCCGGGGCCGGGGCGCTCGTCGCGCTCGAGCGGAGCCTGTCCCACCTGCAGGAGGGGCAGGAGCTCGCCTCCCGGGGCGATCTCCTCACCGCCTATGCGGGCGGCGCGCTCGGCGTGGTGACGGCCACGTGCGTCGTCGTCGCGGCCGTCCTGGTGGTGCTCCGGGCCGCCGAGCCACGCCGCGTGGGGACCGGCTGAGCGGCCCGAGCGGCACCCCGGTCGCGTGTGCGCGGACCGGACGATCTTGACGCGAGGACGTAGAGTGCGCGGCGACGGGTCCCCTCCGTCGTCGTCGGTGCCGAGCCGGCGCCCCGCCGCACCGCTGCAGGACCCCGGCCGGCGGGCCGCAACGCAGGAAGCAGGTCGTCCATGCCCACAGGTCGCAAGCTGGTGATCGTCGAGTCGCCCGCCAAGGCGCGCACGATCGCGGGCTACCTCGGTGACTCGTACACCGTCGAGGCCTCGGTCGGGCACATCCGGGACCTGCCGCAGCCCTCGGAGCTGCCGGCCGAGATGAAGAAGGGCCCGTTCGGCAAGTTCGCCGTCGACGTCGACAACGGGTTCGAGCCGTACTACGTCGTCGACCCGGACAAGAAGAAGAAGGTCGCGGAGCTCAAGCGCGCCCTCAAGGAGTCCGACGAGCTCTACCTCGCCACCGACGAGGACCGCGAGGGCGAGGCCATCGCGTGGCACCTGCTGCAGGAGCTCAAGCCCAAGGTGCCCGTCAAGCGCATGGTGTTCCACGAGATCACCCGCGAGGCGATCACCCGGGCGCTGGAGAACACCCGCGAGGTCGACGAGCGCCTCGTCGACGCGCAGGAGACCCGTCGCATCCTCGACCGTCTCTACGGCTACGAGGTCTCGCCGGTGCTGTGGCGCAAGGTCCGGCAGGGCCTGTCGGCCGGCCGGGTGCAGTCGGTCGCGACGCGCATGGTGGTCGAGCGGGAGCGCGAGCGGATGGCGTTCCGCGCCGCCGACTACTGGGACGTCCGCGGCGAGTTCCGGGTCCAGGACCCGGCCGACGACGCTGCGCAGGGCGCCTTCTCCGCACGCCTGGTCGCCGTCGACGGCGCACGCGTGGCCACCGGCCGCGACTTCGACGACCGCGGCACGCTGCGGACCAAGGACGCCGTCCACCTCGACGAGGACGCTGCCCGCAGCCTCGTGGGCGGCCTGGCCGAGGCGGCGTTCAGCGTCCGGTCGGTCGACACCAAGCCCTACTCGCGCAAGCCGGCGACGCCGTTCACGACGTCCACGCTCCAGCAGGAGGCGTCCCGCAAGCTCCGGATGAGCTCCCGGCAGACGATGCGCACCGCGCAGACGCTGTACGAGAACGGCTACATCACCTACATGCGGACCGACTCGCCGTCGCTGAGCACCCAGGCGACGGACGCGGCACGCCGCCAGGCGGCCGAGCTGTACGGGCCGGAGTACGTGCCCGACGCGCCCCGGCTCTACGCCCCGAAGAACAAGGGGGCGCAGGAGGCGCACGAGGCCATCCGGCCCGCCGGTGACTCCTTCCGCACCCCGGCGCAGGTGGCGCGCGAGCTGTCCGGCGACCAGTTCAAGCTGTACGAGCTCATCTGGAAGCGCACGGTCGCCTCACAGATGGCCGACGCCAAGGGCTCGACCGCCTCGATCCGCCTCGGTGCGCTCGCGACGGACGGCCGCGACGCCGAGTTCTCCGCGTCCGGCACCGTCATCACCTTCCGCGGGTTCCTCGCCGCGTACGAGGAGGGCCGGGACTCCGACCGCTACGCCGACGGCGGGGCCGAGCCCGCGGGCGCCGACGGCGAGTCCGGCGAGGGCGGCGCCAAGGGCCGCAAGGCCGAGGCGCGCCTGCCGCGGATGGAGACCGGGGACGCCCTGACCGCCGACGAGCTCGAGGCCGAGGGTCACCGGACCAGCCCGCCGCCCCGGTACACCGAGGCGAGCCTCATCCGGGCGCTGGAGGAGCGCGGGAT
>NZ_CAMPHH010000390.1 GCF_946885855.1 uncultured Actinotalea sp.
CCGCTGAACGGAAGCCCGTGACCCCCACGACGACGACGCCCCGGCCCACCACGCCGGACCGCGTCACCCCCCGCCTCGCGTACCGCTCCGGTGCCGCGGGGCGGGGGGTCGTGTGGGCGCTCGCCACCGCTGTCCCGCTGGTGTTCCTCGCGGTCTTCTTCGCCTACCCCGTCGCCTCGATCGTGCTGCGGGGGTTCGCGCCCGACGGCGCCGTGGACCTCACCGCGTTCGGGGAGGTCTTCGCGCGGCCACGGACCTGGCGGATCATCGGCCTGACCTTCGCCCAGGCCACGATGGGCACCCTCATCGCCGTCGTCCTCGGCATCCCGGGCGCCTACCTGCTGTACCGCTGCGACTTCCGCGGGCGGACCGCGCTGCGGGCGTTCGTCATCGTCCCGTTCGTGCTGCCGACCGTCGTCGTCGGTGTGGCGTTCCGCTCCGTGCTCGCCAGCCACGGCCCGCTGGGCTTCCTCGGCTGGGACGGCACCTTCGCGGCGGTGGTGGCGGCCCTCGTCTTCTTCAACTACGCGGTCGTCGTCCGCACGGTCGGCGGCTTCTGGGCCGCGCTCGACCCGCGTACCGAGGAGGCGGCCCGGGCGCTCGGGGCCCCGCCGTGGCGCACCTTCACGTCCGTCACGCTCCCGGCCCTCACGCCGGCCATCGCGTCGGCCGCCGCCATCGTCTTCCTCTTCTGCTCCACGGCGTTCGGCGTCGTCCTCGTGCTCGGCGGGACCGGCTACGGCACCGTCGAGACCGAGATCTGGGTGCAGACCACGCAGTTCCTCGACCTGCCTGCCGCCGCGGTGCTCTCGGTCGTCCAGCTCGCCGTCGTCGCCGTGGCCCTCACGCTCGCCGGCCGCGCCCGGGACCGCCGCGAGCGCGCCCTGCAGCTGCGGACCGCGGAGGCCTCCCGCCCCCGACCCCTCGTCCTGCGGGGTCCCGACCGCCGCCTCGGCGACGTGGTCGCGGTGGCGACGACGACCGCCGTCGGCGTGCTCCTGCTGGCGCTGCCCCTGGGCACGGTCCTCGTCCGGTCCTTCCGGACCCGGGAGGGCTGGGGCGTCGGGAACTACGTCGCCCTCGGCACGACCGGCGGGCCCAACGCCCTCAGCGTCACGGTGTGGGAGGCCACCGCCACCTCCCTGCGCGTCGCGGTCGACGCGACGCTGCTCGCCGTCGTCGTCGGAGGCCTGGTGGCGCTCGTCGTCTCCCGCCGGCCCCGCTCGCGGACCGGGCGCCGCGCCGTGCGCACACTCGACGCGGTGTTCATGCTGCCGCTGGGCGTCTCGGCCGTCACCGTCGGCTTCGGCTTCCTCGTCGCGTTGCAGCGACCCTTCGGGCTCGACCTCAACCTGCGCGACTCGCTCGTGCTCATCCCGATCGCGCAGGCCGTCGTCGCGGTGCCGCTGGTCGTGCGCAGCGTCCTGCCGGTCCTGCGCGCGATCGACGGGCGGCTGCACGAGGCCGCCGCCGTCCTCGGAGCCTCGCCCGGCCGGGTCCTCCGCCTGGTCGACTGGCCTCTTGCCGCGCGGTCGCTCGGCCTCGCGGTGGGACTGGCCTTCGCCGTGTCCCTCGGTGAGTTCGGCGCGACCGCGTTCCTCGCGCGGCCCGACGAGCCGACGCTGCCCGTCGTGATCTTCCGGCTCATCGGCCGGCCCGGCGCGGACAACCTCGGGATGGCGCTCGCGGCGTCCGTCGTGCTCGCGGTGCTCACCGCGACCGTCATGCTGCTCACCGAACGGCTGCGCGCGGGCGGCCGCACCACCGGCGCGGGGGAGTTCTGATGACGCACGCCGACGGCGACACGCGACCGGGTCCCGGGCGAGGGCTCGAGGTCCGCGACGTCGTCGTCCTGTACCGCGACGACGACGGCACCACGAAGGCCGCCGTCGACGGCCTCGACCTCGACGTCGCGCCGGGCGAGGTCGTCGCGCTGCTCGGTCCCTCCGGGAGCGGCAAGTCCAGCCTGCTGCGGGCCGTCGCCGGCCTCGAGCCGGTCGCCCGCGGCTCGATCACCTGGGACGGCGCGGACCTCGCCGGGGTGCCCGTGCACCGGCGCGGCATCGGCCTCATGTTCCAGGACGGGCAGCTCTTCCCGCACCGCGACGTGGCGGGCAACGTCGCCTTCGGTCTGCAGATGCAGGGCGTGCCGCGGGCGGACCGGGCCCGGCGCGTCGCGAAGCTGCTCGATCTCGTCGGCCTGGGGGGCTTCGCGGACCGGGACGTCGCGAGTCTGTCCGGCGGTGAGCGCCAACGGGTGGCCCTGGCCCGGTCGCTCGCCCCGCGCCCACGGCTGCTCCTGCTGGACGAGCCCCTGTCCGCCCTCGACCGCGCCCTGCGCGAGCGTCTCGCCGACGACGTCCGCTCCGCCCTCGAGGCCACCGGGACGACGGCGCTCTTCGTCACCCACGACCACGACGAGGCCTTCGCCGTGGCCGACCGGATCGCCGTCATGGACGGCGGGCGGCTCCTCCAGGTCGACCCGCCGGCGCGGCTGTGGCACCGGCCCACCACGCGGCGGGTCGCCGAGTTCCTCGGCTACGAGGCGTTCGTCGCGGCCGACTCGCCGGCGGGCCGGTCGCTGCTGGTCGGCGAGGGCGCTGGGGCCCTCCTCGCGCTCGGCCCGGGCTCGCTCGAACGCCTCCGGGACGACGACGGCACCGGGTCACCCAGCGAGACGGCCCCCGGCGAGACGGCCTTCGGC
>NZ_CAMPHH010000391.1 GCF_946885855.1 uncultured Actinotalea sp.
GTCCCCTCCGGCCCCCGCCCCCCTCCGCGAGTTCGCATCCTTGAGCCGAGTTCGGGGGGTACGGCATGCGAAGTCGGCACGACCATGCGAACTCACGGAGGGAGGACGACGTGGATCCCGTGGCCGGGGGATGATCACGGGCATAGCCTCGGGGGATGGCCCGGTACTTCGACGTCCACCCGCAGGACCCGCAGCCGCGGAGCATCGCGCAGGTCGTCGCGATGCTGCGGGACGACGCGCTCATCGCCTACCCGACCGACTCCTGCTACGCGTTCGGCGCCCGGATGGACAGCCCGACGGCCGCCGAGCGCATCCGGCGGATCCGGCACCTGGGCGACAAGCACCACTTCACCCTGGTCTGCCGCGACTTCGCCCAGCTCGGGCAGTTCGTGCACCTCGACAACGCCGCGTTCCGGGCGATCAAGGCGGCGACCCCGGGCGCCTACACGTTCATCCTCCCGGCCACCAAGGAGGTACCACGGCGCCTGGCCCACCCGAAGAAGAAGACGGTGGGCGTGCGCATCCCCGACAACCGCGTCGCCCAGGCCCTGGTCCAGGAGCTCGGCGAGCCGCTGCTCTCCTCGACCCTGCTGCTGCCCGGCCACGAGGAGCCGATGACGGACGGCTGGCTCATCAAGGAGGAGCTCGACCACCTCGTCGACGCGGTCCTCGACGGCGGGGAGACCGGCACCGAGCCGACGACCGTCGTCGACTGGTCCGACGGCTACCCCGAGGTCGTGCGCGAGGGCGCCGGGGATCCGAGCCGCTTCGCCTGACGACGACGACGGCGCGTCGCCGTCGGCCGCAGGTCGGTCCCGCCCGGGAGGGAATGGTGGCGCGGGGGACCCGGTTGTCGCGGACATGCCACTGACCGGGGAGTACGCACCGAGCCCGTCCGACTGGGCCCGCGAGCAGGCGGAGAAGTACGAGGCCACCGACGGGGCGGAGGCCGGCACCCTGCGCGGGGTGCCGATCGTCGTCTACACGTCCGTGGGCGCCACGTCGGGCAAGCTCCGCAAGACGCCGCTCATGCGCGTCGAACACGACGGCGAGTACCTCGCGGTCGCCTCCAAGGGCGGCGCGCCGGACCACCCTGCCTGGTACCGCAACTTCCTGACCAGCCCGTTCGTCGAGGTGCGGGACGGTGCGCTGCAGGCCGACTGCGCGGTGCGCGAGCTCGAGGGCGCCGAGCGCGAGACGTGGTGGGAGCGCGCCGTCGCCGTCTGGCCGGACTACGCCGAGTACCAGCGCAACACCGACCGGCTCATCCCGCTGCTGCTGCTCACCCCGCTGGACCGCGCCGCGTCCTGAGGGCACCCGCCGCGGCGGCCCGGCATCGCGGCGGGTCGACCCCCGACGACGACGCGCCGGCTCACCCCGGGCGAGCGTCTGACCTCACGACGACGCGCCGCCGGAGCGCCGGCTTTCACCCCCGTCGAGCGCCTGACCTCACGCCGACGCCCCCGCGGCGCCGGCCGCCATCATCGTGATGAACACCGCGGTCATGGCCGCGTTGATCTCCTCGACGGCCTTGCGCACGGCGTCACCCGCCATCGAGCCCTCGGCGATGACCTTGCCCCGGCGCTTGAGCTCCCGCTGGGGCACGTCGACCGGCCCGACGACGTCCGGGACCTTGTCGAGCGCGCTCAGCAGCGCGACGAGCCCGATCTCCCGGTCCGACGGCGTGCGACCCAGGACGAGCACGTCGCGCAGCCCGGCGCGAACCCGGCTCTCGTGCTCGACGTCCTCGGCCGGCCAGGACCGCGTGGGGAAGATGCCGAGCACCCGTCCCTCCTCGAACCGGAGGATCCCGCGGGCGACGAGCCGCCGGAAGAGCTCCTCGCGCAGCCCCTTGCCGAGGGTCTGCAGCACAGAGCCCGCCTTCTTCGGACCGGCGGCGTGGATCCGGCGCAAGGCCTCGTCGAGCACCGGGTCACCGGTGGGCGATCCGTCGCGGACGACCAGCCGCCCGGGCTTGACCGGCTCGCCCGGTCCGGTGATGCCCACGCGCCCGGCCAGCGCGAGCTCGAGCAGGACGGCGCCCGCGAGGCCGACCGGCAGCCGGCTCGAGTCCACGGTCGTCTTGCCGGTGCTGTCGTTCGTCAGCAGGAGCAGCAGGTCCTCGGCGATGAGCATGTGTCCCCCTGATCCGTCCTACCGGTGCGGGCTGGCGTCAGCTGCCCGGGCCGACGACGGCGCGGACCTCGATCGGCTGCCGGATCGGCTTTCCGCCGGGACCGGGTGCGGCGGAGAGCTCGCCCGCGATCTGCAGCGCGCGCTCCTCGCTCTCGACGTCGATCGCCCAGTACCCGGCGAGGTGCTTGTGGTGCTCGTCGAACGGCCACTCGCGGATCACCGGCGGGTTGGCCCCGTCCCCGATGACGAGCTTCGCGGTCTGCGGCTGCGCGAGGCCCTCCCCGCCGACGAGCTCGCCGCGACCCGCGAGCTCCTGCCCGAGGCGCTGCTGGAACGCGACGTGCGCGGCGATGTCCTTGCGGTCCCACTGGTCGATCGGGGGGACCCCGGGGATCTCCTCGTACGACATCAGCAGCATGAACCTCACCGAGGTCACCTCCCAGCCCCCGCACCCGCGGTCGCGCACGCGCCTGCGCCGCCGTTCGGCCCCGGTCCCCGTGCGCTTCGATCATCACCCGACGACGGCGCCCGCGTCACCCTCGGGCGTGTCGGTGCGGCTCACGGCT
>NZ_CAMPHH010000392.1 GCF_946885855.1 uncultured Actinotalea sp.
CTCCTGGGTCGCCGCGTCCGCTCCCGTCGGGGACGCGGCGGTCGGCGGCGGGGCCGGGTACCCCACGACGGGCGCGTCCGGCGGGGGCGACGCAGCGGTCGCACGTCCGGCGGGGCCCGCCGCCGGACGCCCCGCCGCCGGGTGAACCACAGCAACCCGCTCGTAGACTGACCACATGCCCCCTGTCGTCCACGAGTTCGACTGGCCGGACCGCGTCGTCGTCGGGACCGTGGGCCGTCCCGGGGAGCGCACGTTCTACCTCCAGGCGCGCACCGGTCCCCGCGCGACCAGCGTCGTCCTGGAGAAGGAGCAGTCCGCGGTCCTCGCCGACAAGATCGACGAGATGCTGCGCGCCCTGGACGCCGACCCGGCCAGCGGCGTGAGCGTCCCCGCGACGACCCCCGCCGAGCTCATCGACGACGAGCCCCTCGACCAGCCCGTCGAGGAGGAGTTCCGCGTCGGGATCATGCGCCTGGGCTGGGAGCCGCGGACCGCCCAGGTGGTCATCGAGGCCTTCCCGCTCCCCGAGCCGCCCGACGACGACGCCGCGGACCTCCCCGACGAGGACGCGGCGGACGAGCCGAGCGAGGTGCTCGTCGTGAAGATCCCGGTCGGCACCGCGCGCGCGTTCGTCCAGCGGACCCGCCAGGTGGTCGGCTCCGGCCGGCCCGCGTGCCCGTTCTGCGGCGAGCCGGTCGACCCGGACGGGCACTCCTGCGCGCCGCCCCGCGCGGTGTGACCACGCCGGTGGTCGACCTCGAGGACGGCGAGCTGGAGCTCGTCGGGAGGGTCACCGTGGCGTCGAACGCGACGTTCGTCGCGCGGATCGGCGGGGCCGGCGGGACCGCCGTCGTCTACAAGCCCGTCGCGGGCGAGCGGCCGTTGTGGGACTTCCCCGGGCAGACGCTCGCGCGCCGGGAGGTCGCGGCCTACGCCGTCTCGGAGGCGCTCGGCTGGGGCGTCGTGCCGCGGACCTGGCTGCGGGAGGGGCCGCTCGGGCCGGGCATGGTCCAGCTGTGGCAGGACCCGGACCCGGAGCAGGACCCCGTGGACCTGGTCGACGCCGCGGCGGTCCCGGCGGAGGGCTGGCGCCGGGTCCTCGAGGGCAGCGACCAGACCGGACGGCCCGTGGCCCTCGTCCACGAGGACTCCGCGGCGCTGCGGCGGATGGCCGTGTTCGACGTCCTCGTCAACAACGCCGACCGCAAGGGCGGTCACGTCCTGCCGCTGGCCGACGGCCGCCGGCTCGGGGTGGACCACGGCGTGACGTTCCACGTCGAGCCGAAGCTCCGCACGGTGCTGTGGGGCTGGGTCGGGGAGCCGCTGGACGACGACGAGGTCGCCGGGGTGGCCCGGCTGCGTGCGGCCCTGGACGGTGCGCTCGGCGAGCAGCTCACGGAGCTGCTCGCCGCGGACGAGGTCGACGCGCTCGCGGGCCGCTGCGACCGGCTGGCCCGCGACGGCGTCTTCCCCGACCACGAGAGCGACATGCCCGCGGTACCCTGGCCGCTGTTCTGACGAGGCCGTCCTGGTGCGACGGTGCCCGGCCTGACCTCGGGGGATGTCGATCACGGTCTCCCCCTCCCGCCGTGTCGGAGGGCGGGAGTACGGTCACGAGAATGACGGCGACGGTGACGGAGGACACGTTCCTCGCGATGGTCCAGCCCCTGCGGCGGGAGCTCGTGGCCCACTGCTACCGCATGATGGGCTCGATCCAGGAGGCGGAGGACCTCGTGCAGGAGACGTACCTGCGCGCCTGGCGGTCCTTCCACGGGTTCGAGAGCCGCTCGTCCGTGCGGACGTGGATGTACCGGATCGCGACGAACACGTGCCTGACCGCACTCGAGGGGCGTGCCCGCCGGCCGTTGCCGACCGGCCTCGGCGCCCCGCCGGGGGACCCGACCGCCGAGCTGCGCACCCGCCCGGAGGTGCCGTGGCTCGAGCCCCTGCCGGACGCCGTCGTCTGGGGTGCGGCGCCGTCGGACCCCGGAGACGTCGCGCTCGCGCGGGACACGGTGCGACTCGCCTTCGTCGCGGCGCTGCAGCACCTCACGGCGCAGCAGCGGGCGGCGTTGCTGCTCAAGGACGTCCTCTGCTGGCAGGCGTCGGAGATCGCGGAGACGCTCGGGCTGTCCGTCGCGTCGGTGAACAGCAGCCTGCAGCGCGCCCGCGCCCACCTGGCCAAGCTCGACCCGGACGCCACGCCCCGGCTGGCGGACGACGACCCGCGCCTGCACCGGCTGCTCGACGCCTACGTCGAGGCGTTCGAGGTCTACGACGTCCAGCGGATCGTCCAGCTCCTCACCGCCGACGCCGAGTGGGAGATGCCCCCGTTCGAGGAGTGGTACCGCGGCGCGGCGGACATCGGCCGGCTCATCAGCACCCAGTGCCCGGCGGAGGCGCCCGGCGACATGCGCCTGCTGCTCACCCGCGCCAACGGCGCCCCGGCGATCGGGATGTACATGCGCGGCCCGGACGGCGTGCACCGCGCCTTCCAGCTCCAGCACCTCACGGTCACGCCCGACGGCGTCTCCTCGGTCACCGTGTGGTTCGACACGGCGCTCTTCGCGCGGTTCGGGCTCCCCGATCACCTGGGCGCAGACGGCGAGGTGGCGGCTCTCGCGCCGGGGGAGGCGCCGCACTGCGGGGTGTGACGACGGCGGGGTGTGACGACG
>NZ_CAMPHH010000393.1 GCF_946885855.1 uncultured Actinotalea sp.
GCGTCGCCCCGTCGCGCGACGCGGTCGGGTCCTTCTCGAGCAGGTCGTCCCGGTGCGTGACCATCTGCTCGTAGGCCGCCTGGACCTCCTTGGGCAGCATCTTCGTCTTGAGCGTCGCCGCGTCGAGCTCGGCGGCGCCCTCCTTCGCCCCGGCCTCCGTCCGGCTGTGCCGCACCTGGATGACGAGCCGTTCCGCCGCCGTCTCCCGCGGCGGCCGGACGGCGCCCAGATGCGCGTACTCGTCGTACCAGACCTGGCGGTAGGCCACGTCGGCCCGGGCCTCGTCCGACCCGCCCTTGTTCTGCGCCTTGAGCTGCTCGAAGACCTCCTTCTCGCGCTCCAGCGCCGCCTCGAACTCCTCGTGCAGCGAGCCGAGGCGCTGGGCCGGGCCCGAGGCGGCCAGGGGCACGTGGCCCTTGTCGTCGACCTTCCCGGACACCGTGACGGGCGCGTCGCCGCTCTCGTCGTAGATCGCCTCCTGCAGCGCCTCGCGCCCCGCGACGCCGCGCTTGCGGGACTCCTTCAGGCCCTTGAGCTCCGCCTTCTCGGTGACCTTGCTCTGCTTGGCCTTGGCGGCGCGCTCGGCCTCCTCGCGCTTGCGCGCCTCCTTCGCGGCCTCCTTCGCCGGGTCCTTCTTGCGTCCGAACCAGCGGCGCACGCCCGCGGGCTCCGTGACGACGTGGGCGATCTCGTGCGCCAGGACCTGCTCGCCCTCCGGGGTGTCCGGCGCGAACCGGCCCGCCGCGAAGAAGATGTCGCTGCCCGTCGTGAACGCCTCCGCGCTCATCCCCGCGCTGAGCCGGGCGGCCTGCGGCCCGGCGTGGACCCGCACGTGCCCCAGGCCCCTGCCGAAGCCCTCCTCCATGCGCCGCCGCACCGCCGTCGGCAGCGGCGCTCCCGACCCGCGGGCCGCCTCGATGCTCGCCGACGCCGCGTCGTCCAGGACCCCGCCCTCGCGGCCCACGACCCCCGCCGACGACGGCGCCGCGGACCTGCGCAGGTGACCGCACCCGGCGCCGTGGGTGTGGACGTCGTCCTGCCCGGCCGGGTCACGCAGGGCCGTGGCGCCGTCGGCCCCGGGTGGGGGCGTCGACCGCCGCACCCGGGCCAGCGCCCGGTCGGCGAGCGCGTCGGCGTGGTGCTCGGCCGGGTCGTCGGCGTGGCCGACGGTCAGCCCCGCGACCGGCGCCGGGGCGGCCGGGGCGGGCGCGAGCGGTCGGTCGCCGTCGGGCGCGGCCTGGGGCGCGCCGGCGGTCGCAGGGACGGGCACGCGGGACGGGTGGCTCACGACGACCTCCGGGCGGTCAGGGGGATCCCTGGTCAGACTGCCGCCGCCGCGGCCCGTCGGCATCGGTAGACGCTACGCAGACGCACCGGTTTCACCCGCCCGCGGGAGCCGTCCAACGAGGGTCCCCGGTCCGCCTGCCGAGCTTGGCCATCTCGCGCACCGTCGCCGCGCGCAGGTGGCGCATACCGACGGCGCAGCGCTGGGCCACGGCGTCGTAGGCCGCGGCGAGGACGATGTTGCGGATGTCTCCGCCCGCGACCTCGAGCGAGCCGGCGAGGAAGCCGACGTCGACCGGGTCCTCCGGGTCCGTCCCGGGCAGCTGGGCGAGGTGGTGCTCCCACAGCAGCCGGCGGGTCGGCTCGTCCGGGTCGGGGAAGTGGACCATGAAGTGCAGGCGCCGGGCGAAGGCGGGGTCGAGGTTGCCGCGCAGGTTCGTCGCGAGCACGGTGATGCCCTCCGCGGCCTCCATGCGCTGCAGGAGGTAGGACACCTCCTGGTTGGCGTACCGGTCGCGGGCGTCGTTGACGGAGGACCGGCTGCCGAACAGCGAGTCCGCCTCGTCGAAGAAGAGCACGGCGTTGAGCGCCTCGGCCTGGGTGAACACCCGCTCGAGGTTCTTCTCCGTCTCCCCGATGTACTTGTCGACCACGCTGGACAGGTCCACCTGGAACAGGTCCATGCCCAGGGCGTCCGCGACGACGTGCGCCGCGAGGGTCTTGCCCGTCCCCGGGCTGCCGGAGAAGAGGGCCGCGATGCCCGTGCCCTTCCCGCCCTTGCCGTGCAGGTCACCCAGCGCGAGGACCTCGTCCCGGTCGCGCGCCCAGCCGATGAGCCGCTCGACCTCTCGTCGCGTGTGCGCGGGCAGCACGAGGTCGTCGAGCGTCGCCGGGGTGCCGGCGGACCGCACGCGGGGGGCGTGGGAGGCGCCCATGCGCCGGGCGGCGCGGCGGACGTCGTCGGTGGTGACGGGCCGACCGGCGCGCGCCGCGTCGGCGTCGGCGCGCCGGCCCACGGCCGTGATCTCCTCCGGGGTGAGGCGCAGCGTGAGGACGTCCCGCGTGGCCGCCTCACCGCCGACGACCCGGTGCCACTGCGCTGCCCGGTCCTCCTGGCGCAGGCGGGGCGCGGTGACGGCAGGCGGCAGCTCGAGGGCCCAGCTCGGGTCCCACGGCGTGCGCCCGACGGCGACCACGGGGACCACCGCGTCGAGGTCGCCGAGGAGGGGGCCGGCCAGGTGGGCCCCGGCCAGGACGAGGACCGTGCCGGACAGCCCCGCCTCCAGCACCAGGGCCCGGACCACGCGGGCGACCAGGGCCTCGTCCGGCGGGGTCCCGGGCGTGACGGGCAGGCGCTCGAGGTCCGCGACGAGGCACTGGACGTCGAC
>NZ_CAMPHH010000394.1 GCF_946885855.1 uncultured Actinotalea sp.
CCTCCGTCCCGCCCCCGAGGCCGGTTCTCTCGCCGACCGGGCCCACCGCGCCGCCATCGCCGACGCGGCCGGGGACGTCATGGCCGTCGTCGCCCGCACGTCGGGCCTCGACGCCGACGCGGTCGCCGCCTCCCTCCAGCTCGCCGTCGGCCCGGCCGTGAGCCGCCACCTCTTCGCGGTGGCCTCCGGGCTGGACTCGATGGTCGTGGGCGAGCGCGAGGTGGCCGGCCAGGTCCGCCGCGCGCTGCAGACGGCGCGCGCGCTCGGCACGACGTCCTCGACGCTCGAGCGCCTCTTCCAGTCCGCCTCCCGGGCGTCGCGGGCCGTGGGCTCGCGGACGGCGCTCGGCGGGGCGGGCCGGTCCGTCGTCGGCGTGGCACTCGACCTCGTGGCGCAGGACGTGGACCTGCGCACCGCCTCGGTGCTGCTCGTCGGCACGGGGTCCTACGCGGGCGCGAGCCTCACGGCGCTGCGGACCCGCGGCGCCCAGGACGTCGCCGTCCACTCCCCGTCCGGCCGGGCCCACGCGTTCGCGACGGACCGCGGGGCGCGGCCAGTCGAGGACGGCGGGCTGTCCGCGGCGCTCGCGGCCGCGGACGTGGTCGTCTCGTGCTCCGGGGCGCTCGGGTTCGTCGTCGACGTGCCGCTCGTGCGCGCCGCGCAGGCCGCGGCGGGCCGCCCGCGCGTGCTCGTCGACCTGGCCCTCACGCACGACGTCGACCCGGCCGTGGCCGGTGTGCCCGGGGTGCGGCTCGTGGACCTCGCGACGATCCAGGCGAACGCGCCGGCCGCCGTCGCGCGCGAGGTCGCCCGAGGGCGTCGGATCGTCGAGGAGCACGCCACCGAGTTCGAGGCGACGCTCGCGGAGCAGACGCTCGTGCCCGCCGTCGTCGCGCTGCGCCGGCACGTCGAGCGGGCCATGGCCGCCGAGCTGCACCGCATCCAGGCGGGCGACCCCGAGGTGGCGGCGGCCGTCGAGCGGTCGTTGCGCCGCTTCGCCGCGTCCGTGCTGCACGTGCCCGCGGTCCGCGCGCGGGAGCACGCCCGGCTCGGCCGGCACGAGGAGTACCGCGACGGGCTCGAAGCCGTCTTCGGCCTGCAGGTCGAGCACGCGCCCTCCGGCGCGACGCCCCCGCCCCTCGCAGCGGACGACGACGCCCCTCCCGCCGCCACGGCCTGACGGAAAACGGCTGGTCGACCCGGCCGGTCCTCACCGACAGTGGCGGGTATGGACGAGGCTGACCGCACCGTGCACGCCACGCGCGCGTGGCGTGTGCTCGACACCCCCGTCCCCCGGCGCCTCGACCTGCTCGCCGACCCCGGCCACCCCGACAGCTGGGCCCTGCACGGCGCCGCGCGGGTGCTGCAGGCGTCCGCCCTGGACGCCGACGGACACGACGACCGCGCGGTCGGCGTCCGTGCCCTCGGGGCGTCGCTGCAGGAGCAGCAGTACAGCCGGCGGCACCGGCTCGTCGTCGTCGACGCGGACGTCACCGCACCGCAGGCCGACGACGTCGTCGGCACCGCCTTCGTCGTGCTGCCGCAGCACAGCAACCAGCACCTGACGGAGATCTCGCTGGCCGTCCGACCGGGCGACCGGGGGCGGGGCGCCGGCACGGCCCTGCTGGAGGCCGCCGAGTCCCTGGCCCTGGCGGCGGGCCGGTCGACGCTCCTCGTCGAGACGGAGCACCGCGGTGAGCCGGCGGCCGGTGCACCGGGCGTCCTGGAGCCGGCGAGCGGCGCCGGACGGATCCGTGCGGACGAGCCGGGCGCGCGGCTCTGCCGCAACCGCGGGTACGTGCTGGAGCAGGCGGCCCGCTACTCCGTCCTGGACCTGCCCGTCGCGCCGACGCACCTGGGGCGCCTCCACGACGACGCCGCAGCCCGGGCCGGGTCCGCGTACCGCCTGGTGTCCTGGCAGGACCGGGCGCCCGAGGAGCGGCTCGCGGACTGGGCGCTGCTGGAGACGCGGATGTCCACGGACGACCCGCTGGCCGGCATCGACTACCGCGAGGACCCCTGGGACGCCGAGCGCCTGCGCCGCTACGAGGAGCAGGTCGCCGCGGCCGGCCGGGGCTACCTCGCCGTCGCGGCGGAGCACGTCGCTACGGGTGTGCTCGCGGGGTTCACGCTGGTCCAGTGGGAGCACGACCGACCCCCAGCGGTGCTGCAGGACAGCACGATCGTCCTCGCGGAGCACCGTGGCCACCGGCTGGGGATGCTCGTCAAGGCGGGTCTGCTGCTCCGGCTGGCCGAGGCGCGCCCGGAGGCCCGGCGCGTGCACACGTGGAACGCCGAGGAGAACGCGTTCATGCTCGCCATCAACGTCGCGCTGGGGTTCCGGCCGGCCGGCGTCAGTGGGGAGTGGCAGAAGCGGCTCGGCTGAGGTCGGTGCAGGCCTCAGCCGCCGACGACGGCGACCGCGTCCGGCCGACCGCGCAGCCGCACGACCGTGCCGGGGGCGGGCGTGTCCGGCCGGACGCCGGTGCTCGGCTCCACGACGGTGACCCTGCCGACGTCGGCGACGTCGACGACCAGCTCGACGACACCCCGGCGGAAGCCCGCGCTGAGGACCGTCCCGCTGAGGACCGTTCCGGTGGGGACCGGGCTGCTGGGGACCGGGCCGGTGGGGACCGGGCCGGTGGGGACCGGGCCGGTGGGGACCGGGC
>NZ_CAMPHH010000395.1 GCF_946885855.1 uncultured Actinotalea sp.
CGCCCCGCACAGCGCCTCCGGGGAGTGCCCGCGGCTCGGGCGCGCCCCGCGGACGACGACGGCCCCCGTCCCACCGGCACCAGGGCCGGGGTCGGGGGCCGTCGTGCGGCATCCACCGCGACGGGGCCGTCGGTCAGCGGGCGTGCGTGCCGCCGGCACGGCGTGCGCGGACGCCTCGGCTCACGCGAGGACGGCGTCGATCTCCTGGGTCAGGGCCGGCTTGGGACGGGCACCGACGATCTGCTTCACCAGCTCGCCGCCCTGGTAGATGTTCAGCGTGGGGATCGAGGTGATCCCGTACGCCGCCGTGGTCTGCGGGTTCGCGTCGGTGTCCAGCTTCACGATCTTGATCTTGCCCGCGTAGGCGTCCGAGAGCTCCTCGAGGATCGGGGCGACCTGGCGGCAGGGGCCGCACCAGGCGGCCCAGAAGTCCACGAGCACGGGGACGTCGGACTGCAGGACCTCCGACTGGAAGGTGGCGTCGGTGACAGGAACGGTGCTCACAGGTTCTCCTCGGTGTTCTGGGTCGTGGGGCTGGTCGTGGTGTCCGCGAGGTCGGCCAGGTAGTGCTGGGCGTCCAGGGCCGCCGAGCAGCCCGTCCCCGCGGCGGTGATCGCCTGGCGGTAGACGTGGTCGACGAGGTCGCCACAGGCGAAGACGCCCTCGAGCGACGTCCCGGTGCCCCGGGCGCCGTCGGCCCCGACGAGCACGTACCCGTTCTCGTCGACCGCGACCTGGTCCTTGACGAGCTCGGACCGCGGCACGTGCCCGATCGCCACGAACATGCCCGTGACGTCGAGGCGCCGCTGCTCGCCGGTGATCGTGTCGGTGAGGGTGATGCCCTCGAGCTTGGGGGCGCCGTGGATCTCGCTCACCACGCTGTTCCAGGCGAAGCGGATCTTGGGGTCGTTGTGGGCGCGGTCCGCCATGATCTTCGAGGCCCGCAGCTCGTCGCGCCGGTGGACGATCGTCACGGTGCGCGCGAAACGCGTGAGGAACGTGGCCTCCTCGACCGCGCTGTCCCCGCCCCCGATGACCGCGACGTCCTGGTCCCGGAAGAAGAACCCGTCGCAGGTCGCGCACCACGACACGCCGTGGCCGGAGAGCTCCTTCTCCCGCGGCAGGCCGAGCTCGCGGTAGGCGGAGCCGGTGGCGAGGATGACCGCCCGGGCCCGCAGCACGTCGCCGGTGCCCGTGCGGACGGTCTTGACCGGACCGGTCAGCTCCGCCTCGGTGACGTCGTCGTAGCGGATGTCCGCACCGAAGCGCTCCGCCTGCTTGCGCATGTTCTCCATGAGGTCCGGGCCCATGATCCCGTCGACGAAGCCCGGGAAGTTCTCGACGTCCGTCGTGTTCATGAGCGCCCCGCCGGCGGTCACCGAGCCGGCGACGACGACGGGTGCGAGTCCGGCGCGTGCGGCGTAGACCGCTGCGGTGTAGCCGGCGGGGCCGGACCCGATGATGACGACCTCGTGAACTGTGTCCGACACTGATGGTTCCTTCGTTCGTGGGTGGTGCAGCACGTGGCAGGTGCCGGGACCAGGCGGCGTTGCCTGCGGCCCGAGCGCTGGACCCGGCCGCGGACATCACTGCGCTTCCGAGAGCCAGGAACCGATCCTAGGCGGGATCTGTTCCACGGGGCCGGGACGACCTCGCCACGGGGGCGCGCGTCCGCCGGGGCGTCCCAGCGGGCTCGCCCGGCCCGGCGGCAGGGTGCGCGCGCGGTTCAGCCAGCGGGCCCGGCGAGGACGACCTCGTTGAGGATGACCCGGTTCCGCCCGTCGGAGTCCTGCGGCAGCCGGGGGAACCAGAGCACGATGTGGGCGGCCTCGACCGGCTCCGCGAACGTCAGCACCGTCTCGGGGCCCATCTCGCCCGAGGCGAGCACCTCACCCTGCGTCGGTGTCGCCGGGTCCGTGGCCCGGACCTCGACCATGCCGCCCTGGACGGAGGTCAGGAGCGTCACGGAGGAGACCGCCGTCGGCTGCTCGAGGGTCACCGCGTAGCCCACCCCCGGCTTCATGCCGTACTCGGGGCTGGCGTACCAGCGGGTGTACCAGAACGTGCTCGGGTCGCCGTCGAAGCCGAAGGGCACCGCCTCCGGGTGCTCGTTGTCGTCACCGGTCGGCGGCGGGTCGAGCTGCTGGGCGGAGGCGATCTGCGGCGGGACGGGTGCCGCGCCCTCGGGAGCCGAGCCGGCGCCGCCGTCGGCCGCGGCGTCCTGCTCGACCGCCGGCTCGGTCTCCTCGGGTGCCGGCGTCTCGACGAGGTCGACGACCTGGCCGCCCCCGATCGGGGGCAGGGGGGACGTGATCGTCCGCCACGCGGCCCACAGGCCGAGGACGACGGCGAGGAGCAGGATCCCGAGGACCCACGGCGTCGGGTCGAAGGCGAGGCGTGACCCCGTCCGCCCCGTCGACGCCGGGCGCACCTGCGGGACCGTGCCGATCGTGAGCGTCTCGGACCGTGCCGACCGGTCGGGTCGTCCGGGGGCGGGCCGGTTCGCCGGGGCCGTGGTGGTCCGCGCGCCCGGATCCCCGGCGGACGGGGCCGGAACGGCGGTGGACGGCGCGGACCCCACGGGCGCCCATGCCGCGGGACCCCCGGATGCGGATACGGCTGCGCCGACCGGAGCCGACACCCCTGCACGGGGCGTGCCGGCGGGGAC
>NZ_CAMPHH010000396.1 GCF_946885855.1 uncultured Actinotalea sp.
GGCTGGGACGGGCCGGGCCCTCCGAGGTCTCAGCGCACCGCGAAGCGCTCCACGAGGCGGTCCATGAGCGTGTCCATCGGCTCGTCCACGACCCGTCGCGCCGGGTCGGCGTCGTGCCAGTCCACGATCTCCCGGGCACCCTGCTCGAAGCGGACCGTCGTGGTGAAGTCCGGGACGACGCGGCGCAGCTTGGTCGTGTCGAA
Source organism: uncultured Actinotalea sp. (assembly GCF_946885855.1). Next base: position 204 of record NZ_CAMPHH010000396.1, read on the forward strand.
CACGGCCGAGTGCGTCTTGTCGCCGAGCAGCGCCGCGCCCCAGTCCGCGTCCTCCGCGGCGATGACGTCGGACGGCACGTGGACGATCCGCGGGTCCGGCACGCCGGCGGCGGCGCCGAGCGCGCGGGCGATCTGGTCCCAGGTGAGGACGTCGTCGCCGGTGATGGTGAACGCCTCGCCGAGCGTGCGCGGGTTGCCCAGCAGCGGCACGAGGCCGCGGGCGACGTCGGTGTGGTGGGTGAGGGTCCACAGCGAGGACCCGTCGCCATGCACGACGACCGGCTTGCCCCGCCGCATCCGTTCCACGGCCGTCCAGCCGCCGTCGAAGGGGACGAGCGTGCAGTCGTAGGTGTGCGACGGGCGGATGATCGCCGCAGGGAAGCCCTCGTCCCGGTAGGCCCGCACCAGCACGTCCTCGCACGCGATCTTGTTGCGGGAGTACTCCCAGAACGGGTTCCGCAGCGGCGTCGACTCGGTGATCGGGAGCCGTTCGGCGGGGGTCTGGTACGCCGACGCCGACGAGATGAACACGTACTGACCGGTGCGTCCGCGGAACAGGTCGAGGTCCGTCCGGACGTGGTCCGGCGTGAAGGCCACCCAGTCCACGACGGCGTCGAACTCCCGGTCGCCGACGGCGGCGCGGGTCGACTCCGGGTCCCGGATGTCGCCCTGGAGGAGGGTCGTGCCCTCGGGCAGGGGCCGCGACGACGTCGTGCCGCGGTTGAGGACGTGCAGGTCGATGCCGCGCTCCACGGCGAGGGCCGAGCACGCGGAGCTGATGATGCCGGTGCCGCCGATGAAGAGGACCTTCGGTGCGCTCATCCTCCGGACGCTAGACCAGGAACGGGCCGGGCGCCGGTGCGCACGCGCCGCTCCTCGCGGCCCGCCCCCGGGCCGTTCCTCGAGAGCGGGGGCCACCCGGCATCGGGCGACGGCGGTCGCCGTCCGTCGAGAGATTCCAGGAGAAGTCTTGACAGCGCGGTGACCGCCGAGCAAGATCCAGCCATGCGGGAACGTTCCCGCACATCGTCCGGTCAGGCACCGCCCCACCCCTGGCGTCGTGCTGATCACTCGCCTGCAGGAATGACCCTGCAGTTGCCTCGACACAATGCGGGAACGCTCCCGCATACCCCGTTCGCAGTCTCTGCCCTCGTCGATCGTCGTCGTCGTACGAATCGTCTCCTCGCACGGAAGGCCCAACGATGCGCACCCCCCGACTGACCCTTGCCCTCGCTCTCACGGGGCTCATCACCGCGACCGCCGCCTGCGGCGCCCCGGACGACGCGGCCCCGGCCGGGGACGCCGCCACCGGAGGTGGCCAAGAGGCCGAACCCGCGGACGCCGGCTCGATGAGCCTCAACATCGCCTGCTCCCAGCAGGAGGACTTCTGCCAGCAGATCACCGCCGCCTTCGAGGAGCAGACGGGGATCGACTCCACGTACGTGCGGCTCGGTTCGGGCGAGGTGCTCGCGCGGCTCGAGACCACTCCCGGCGAGTTCGACGTGTGGTCCGGCGGCCAGGCCGAGAACCACCTCATCGCGGACGACCGCGGGTTCGTCGAGCGGTACGTCTCGCCCAACGCCGCTGCCCTGGACGCGGAGTACAACGACGTCGACGGCATCTGGTCGGGCTTCTACACCGACTCCGTCGGCTTCTGCTCCAACTCGACCGAGCTCGAGCGGATCGGCGTCGACGTCCCGACCTCGTGGGACGACCTGCTCGCACCCGAGCTGCAGGGGAACGTCTCGATGCCGCACCCCGCGACCGCGGGCGTCGGGTACATGGCGATGTTCACGATCAACACCCTGCGTGACGGGGACGTCGACGCGACGATCGAGTACTTCAGCGCCCTGGACGCCAACGTCCTGCAGTACGCCCGGTCCGCCGCGACGGGGACCGAGCAGGCCGGGCGGGGCGAGATCGCCGTCGCGATCGCCCTCGACTCCGACTGCGTCAAGGCGCGGGAGGCCGGGTTCGCCGACCTCGTCGTCAGCTACCCGGAGGAGGGGACGGGGTACGAGGTCGGGGCGGTGTCAGTCCTGACCGGTGCCCGCAACCTCGAGGCCGCCAAGATCTACATGGACTGGATCTTGACGACCGACGCGCAGGACCTCTATGCGGACGTGCCCTCCTTCGCCGCCCCCACCCTCGCGGACGCCGTGCTCGGTGAGAAGGTCCCGCCCCAGGACACCGTCAACAAGGTCGACTGGGACCTCCGGCGGGCCGCTGACAGCCGCGACGAGATCATCGAGCGGTTCGAGGCCGAGGTCGCCGGCCAGGCCGACGCCGTCTGACCGTGCCCTGATCCGGTGGCGGGGTCGGGCCAACCCCAGCGGCCCCGCCCCCCCCCCCCACAGACCCCCCCGCGCGCCCCCGCGCCCGCAACCGCGCCCGGCCCCCGGCGCGGCCACCCGCCCCCCGGCGGGAGAAGCCCCCCATACCCC
>NZ_CAMPHH010000397.1 GCF_946885855.1 uncultured Actinotalea sp.
GCGGGGGACCGCGCCGGGGTCTGAGGCGGGGAGATCGCGCCCGCGGGTGATGCGGAGGACCGCGCCGACGCGCGGGCGCCGGCCGCGCCGGCCTCCGCCTCGGGGTGGAGCACCGCGCGGTCCTCGTCCGGGGTCCCGTCCCGGGACGGAGCCGCGGGAACGGCGTGACGGCTACGGTGGCGTCGTGCGCGCGGGGGAACGGGAGTCAGGGACGACGGTGAGGTCGGAGCGGGTCGGTACCGGCCGGGACGTGGCCGTGACGGTGACGGACCCGGACCTCACCGACTGGCAGCGGCCCGCGCCCGACGCCGACACGGTGCGCACCGACACCTTCCTCGCCGTGACGCTCTTCGTCGCGTCGATCCTCTCCTTCGCCCTCTGGCAGGTCGCCGGCATCTACGACGAGCCGGCGCCCGCGTGGGCGTCGGTCCTGTGCCTCGCGGGTGTCACGCTCCCCCTCGCGCTCCGGCGACGACGGCCGTGCCTCGTGCTCGTCGTCGTCTCGGTCGCGTTCATCGTCACGGGCACGATCCAGGTCCCCGAGACGCTCGTCGTCAACATCGCCCTGTTCCTCGCCCTCTACACGGTCGGCGCGTGGGCCACGGACCGTCGGCGCGCGACGGTGGTGCGCGCGGTCGTCATCATCAGCATGTTCGTGTGGCTGATCATCGCCCTCTTCGCGTCCGTGACGGACCCGGACGGGCTGGGCGAGTTCTCCCGCGCGGGTGCGTTCTCGCCCCTGGTCGCCTTCCTGCTCATCCAGCTGCTGACGAACGTCGCCTACTTCGCGGCCGCGTACTGGTTCGGCGGGAACGCGTGGAACGCCGCCCGGGAGCGGGCCCGTGTCGAGGCGCGCACGCGGGAGCTCGAGGTGGAGCGGCGCGTCGTGGCCGGCCAGGCGGTCGCGCTCGAGCGGCTGCGCCTGGCCCGGGAGCTGCACGACGCGGTGGCGCACCACGTCTCCCTCATGGGCGTCCAGGCCTCGGCCGCCCGCACCCTCCTGCCGGCGGACGCCACCCGTGCCGCGGGAGCGCTCGAGCACGTCGAGGAGGCGGCGCGCCAGGCGATCGGCGAGCTCCAGGGCATCCTCGGCACGCTGCGCGACGCGGGCGCGGGCGAGGGTCAGGACGCCGTCGGCTCGCTCGACGTCGACCGCCTGCCCCAGCTCGTCGAGGAGGCCGAGGCCGCGGGCCTGCGGACCTCGTTCCAGGTGGTCGGGGAGCCGCGCCCGTTGCCGCCGCTGGTGTCGCTCAACCTGTACCGGATCGCCCAGGAGGCGCTGACGAACACCCGCAAGCACGCCGGCTCCGCGGCGCGCGCCGACGTACGGCTGCGCTACCTGCCCGACGCGGTCGAGCTCGAGGTGGCCGACGACGGCGCCGGCGCCCGGGCCCGCGGAGCGGCCGGGCGGGCGGCGGGCACGCTCGCGGGCTCGGGGTCGGGCCTGGGCCTGCTCGGCATGCGGGAGCGGGTCACCGCCGACGGTGGCACCCTGCACGCCGGGCCGCGGTCCCGCGGCGGGTTCCTCGTGCGCGCCCACGTGCCCCTGGCGACCGGTCCGTCGGGCGTGTCAGCCGGCGCGGGGGGCGTGCCGGGTCCGCGCGCGGAGCGCCCCACGGGTGCGGCGGCGGGGACCGCCACGGTGAGCCCGGCGGGCGACGCGTCGCGCTCCGCGATGGTGAGTGCCGCGGCAGTCGGGCGTGCGGTCGACCCGGTCGACCCGGTCGACGACCCGAGCCACGACGCGCCGCCCGCCCCGACCCGCGAGGAGCAGTCGGCATGAGCGAGTCCGAGCATGCCGAGGACACCCGCCGGATCACGGTGCTGCTCGTCGACGACCAGGCCCTGCTGCGCGCCGGGATCCGGACCATCCTCGACGCCCAGCCGGACCTGGAGGTCGTCGGCGAGGCGCGGGACGGGCGCGAGGCGGTCGCCGAGGCGGCCCGGCTCCGGCCCGACGTCATCTGCATGGACGTGCAGATGCCCGGCATGGACGGCCTCGAGGCGACCCGCCTCCTCACGGCTGACCCTCAGGTGCGCTCGGCGGTGCTCATGCTCACGACCTTCAACCGCGACGACTACCTGCTCGAGGCGCTGCGCGCCGGCGCCAGCGGCTTCCTGCTCAAGAACAGCCGGCCCGAGCAGCTCGTCGAGGCGGTCCGGTCCGTCGGCGCCGGCGACGGGCTGCTCGCCCCCGAGGTCACGCGGGCGGTCATCGAGCGGGCGCTCGACGGCGCACGCCGGACCCCTCGGCCCGAGGACGAGGAGCTGCCGGCTGCGGTGGCCGCCCTCACCGAGCGCGAGCTCGAGGTCCTGCGGCTCGTGGCCCGTGGGCTGGCGAACGACGAGATCGCGGCCGAGCTCGTCCTGGGCCGGGCGACCGTCAAGACCCACGTGTCGAACGTGCTCATGAAGCTGCACCTGCGGGACCGGGTGCAGGCCGTCGTCTTCGCCTACGAGCACGGGATCGTCCGGACGCACGAGCAGTAGGCACGCGGACGCACGAGCAGGAGGCACGCGGCCGGCGCCGGTTCTCCACCCCCCGGCGGACGCGACGGTTCCGACCCGCGCCTGATCCGCGCCGGGCGGCGCCTTCCTAGGTTGGAGGCCTCACGAGACGACGCCGCCGGGCTCCGGCCGCGG
>NZ_CAMPHH010000398.1 GCF_946885855.1 uncultured Actinotalea sp.
GGCATACGCGATCGCTCAGTGTCTCGTGGGCTCGGGATGTGTATAAGAGACAGGTCCGCCACGCCCGGGAGCCCGCGAAGGTGAGGTAGTTGTGCTCGACCGCGGTGCGGACGATGTGCTCGAGCGCCGCGCGCCGCGCGGCCGCGGTGTCGAGCCGGTCGGCGAGCCCCGCGAGCTGTGCCTGCGCGATGTCGAGGGTCTCCTCGTCCAGCAGCGTCCGGAGCACGTTTGCGCCGCGAGGGTCGACGGCGGAGACGAGCAGGTCAGCGGCGTACTCCGCCTTCGCGGTCCAGATCCGCCACACCGACGAGCGCGGCACCTCGGCCGCGGCGATGAGGTCCTCCATGCGGATGTCGTCCAGGCCCACCGTGAGGCCGCGCTCGCGGATCACCTGGTGGCCCTGGTCGAGCATGCGCCGACGGACCTCGTGGGCGGAGAGGCGTCCACTGGGACGCGGTCTCAGCGCCGAGGCAGCCTTGGGGCTCCAGTTGCTCACGCCGCCCACTTCCCTTGATCAGTCATCGATCACAGGGTACGCCCACATAGGGGGTGGGCAGCGCGAACGGCAGCCCGCGAGAACGGTGTGGCGAGCTCGCGAGATGTGTCCCGAATGAGGGCAAGAAGATCATAACGGAGGACGAGACTCCGGAAGCGGTGTCTCACTCCCTGGTCGCGGTGATGTCGCCGGACGGACGCGCTCTCGCGTCGTGCGGGCCGTGGTCGGGACGCCGCCCTCACGCGACAAGCCGGGTCCGCAGCGCGTCCGGCAGGGCGCGGCGAGCGCCCACGAGCTGCACGGTGACGAGCACGCACACCGCCTGCGCCGCGAGGATCCCGATGAGCACGAGCAGCTGCGCCGCGCCGGCCTCGACGGCGGACCCGCCGCCGAGCAGCACGCCGACGAACGCCCCGGGCAACGTGACGAGCCCCACGGTCCGCGTCTTGTCCAGGTCGGGCACGAGCGCGAGCTCCGCGGACGGGCGTGCGACCTCCAGCACGGCGGTGCGCGGCAGCAGGCCGAGGGACAGCCCGGCCTCGTACTCGCCCAGGCGCCCCTGCAGCTCGTCCGTCATCCGCTTCACGGCGAGCGTGGTCGCGGTCATCGCGTTGCCGATGAGGATCCCCGCGATCGGCAGGACGGCGCTCGGCTCCCACGGCACGACGCCGCTGGCCAGCACGAGGGCGACGACCGGCGCGGCGCCGGCGACGATCGGCACCGCGACCCACGGCCGGCGCACGTCGGTCCCGGTGCGGCGCGCGCACGTCACGGTCGCGACACCGGCCATGAAGGCGACGTAGAGGAGGGTCAGTGGCATCGAGCCGAGCAGCACGACGAGCACCGCGGAGACGACGGCGAGCTGCACGACCGCGCGTCCGGCGGCCGTCACGACGGCGCGGCCCAGCGGCAGGCCGGTGGCGCGCACGGCCAGCACGGCGATCGCGACCAGCAGCACGACGACGACGGCGAGGCCCGGTCCGGCTTCGACCACGGGTCTCCTCCCCTGGGGTTTCACCCTCCGCCTGGGATGTCCGGTTCGTTACGCTCATGAGGTGAGTCAGCCGGACGTCGACCTCCTGCCCGGCGCAGAGGACCCGCAGGCAGCCGCGCCGGCCGAGCGTCGGCGTGATCACCGCCGTCTGAGGATCACACTGATCGCCCTCGCCGCGCTCGTCGGGCTGCTCCTGGCGGGCGTCGTCGCCGTCGCCGTGCTGCTGGACCGGAACATCGAGCGCCTCGGCGACCCTTTCTCAGACTTGCCGACACGGCCGGCCCCGATGGTCGTGCCGGACGCCGGTGACCCTGAGGGCCCGTCCGGGGAGCCCGTGACGATACTCGTCCTCGGCACGGACAGCCGGATCTCGGCGGGGGACCCGACGCAGTGGGAGCGCGGCGCCCAGCGGACGGACGTCATGATGCTCGTCCACCTGCCCGCCGACGGCGCCTCCGGCTACGTCATGTCCCTGCCTCGTGACTCCTGGGTGGAGATCCCCGGTCACGGTCAGGCCAAGCTCAACGCGGCCTTCTCGTACGGCGGCCCCACCCTGCTCATCCAGACGGTCGAGCAGCTGACCGGGGTGCCGGTCGACCACTTCGCAGTCACCGACTTCGAGGCCTTCGAGCGCATCACAGACGTCCTCGGCGGGGTGACCCTCACCCTGACCCAGGACCTCGAGGACCGGCGCGGCAACCCCGTCCTCGCGGAGGGTACGCACCTGCTCACCGGGGAGCAGGCCCTGCTGTGGGTGCGCGAGCGCTACAACCTCCCGCGCGGGGACTTCGACCGGGTCCAGCGGCAGCAGGCGTGGATCCGGGCCCTGGTCCGCCGGACGCAGGAGGGAGGGGTCCTCAACGAACCGACGACGTGGTACCCCCTGCTCGACGCCGTGACGCAGTCCGTCGCGGTGGACGAGGGCCTCACCCGGCAGCGGATGGTCGACCTGCTCCTGCGGGTGCGCACTCTCGACCGCGGCGACCTGCGGTTCTTCACGGTGCCCCTGGAGGGCATCGGCACGAGCGCGGACGGTCAGAGCATCGTGCTCCTCGACAGGCCGCAGTTCGACGCGCTCATGGCCGCCGTGCGGGCCGGCTCGGTC
>NZ_CAMPHH010000399.1 GCF_946885855.1 uncultured Actinotalea sp.
GGCCGTGGCGCCGTAGGGCCGTGGCCCGGGGTGGGCGCGCTGTCGTTCGGGCGCCTCGTCCGGGTGGAGCTGCGGAAGGCGGTCGACACGCGCGGGGGGCGCGGTCTCCTCGCGGCGATCGTCGTCGTCACGGCGCTGACCATGGGCGTCATGGTGTGGGCGACGCGCGACACCGGCTCGTCCTTCGGGGCGCTGCTCATCGGCGCGAACGTCGGCCAGGCCATCCTCCTGCCGGTGCTCGGGATCCTCACCGTCTGCAGCGAGTGGAGCCAGCGGACGGTGCTCGTGACGTTCACGCAGGAGCCGCGTCGTCTGCGGGTGATGGCGGCCAAGGCGCTGGCGGCGGTGCTCATCGGCCTGGCGGTGCTGGTCGTCACGGGTGTGCTCGCGCTGCTCGGGCACGTGGCGTCCGTGGGGCTCGCCGGCGGGGAGGTCGAGGTGGGCCTGACCGGGGCCGAGGTCTCGGGGCTGGTCCTGGCGCAGGTGCTCAACGTGCTGCAGGGCGTCGCGTTCGGCGCGCTGCTGCTCAGCACCCCGCTGGCGATCGTGGCGTTCTTCCTCGTGCCGGTGCTCGTCTCCCTCGCCACGATGCTCATCCCGGCGCTGGAGCGGCACGCGAACTGGCTCGATCTCGCGCTCGCGACCGAGCCGCTGCTGTCGGAGGGGTGGCTGACGGGGCAGGAGTGGCAGTACCTCGGCGGTGCGGTCGGGCTATGGCTGGTGCTGCCGCTGGCCGCCGGGCTGTGGCGGGTCGCGCGGCGCGAGGTGACGTGACGGGTCGCCGGGCGGGGTGATCCTGAGGCTGCGTGCGCTCGCGGCGGGTGGTCGCCCCCGGGCGCTCTCCTCGTGCTCGACCTGCACAACGGGGATGGTTCGTGGCGCTATGTGCCACGAACCATCCCCGTTGACGTTCGGGTGCCCGGGGCGTGCGGTAGCCGTCCACAGCCCGGGCCCGGGCCTCCCGCGTGACGGTGGTGCGGACTAGGGTCCCGGTCCATGAGACAGGGGGCGTTTCAGGGGGTCGCGCGCGGTCGCGTCCGGGGAGGCCGCCGACGACGGCGCGGCCTGGCGCTCGCGCTGGCGGTGGCCGTGGGTGCTGGCGCGGGGGTCGGCGGGTGCTCGTCGCAGGCCGAGTCCTCGCCGCCGGTCGTGGAGGAACCCAGGCCGACGGCGTCGCCGGCGCCGCCCGAGCCGACCCCGACCCAGACGCCCGAGCCGGTGGCCGAGCCCGTGCCGCCGCCCGCGATGGAGCAGGCCGACGAGGCGGGTGCGCTCGCGGCGGCGGAGTATGTGTTGGCGGTCTTCGAGTACACGTTCGCCTCGGGCGATACCGAGGCCTGGGACGAGCTCAGCGCCGACGACTGTCCCTTCTGCGTCAGCGTGACCGAGGACGTCTCGACCGTCTACTCGGGCGGCGGTCGCTTCATCGGGAGTGAGGTCCTCGCGCAGGAGCCCCGTGTCCTGGCCTACGACTCGACGCTGGGCGTCTACGCGATCGAGGTGGCCTACCGCGTCGCGCCCGGACAGCAACTGTCGGGCGGCGGGATGGTCGTCGAGGAGGTGCCGCCGGAGGATGGGTTCTTGATCCTGGACCTTGCCCCCACCACAGGCGGGTGGCGTCTGCTGAACATCGCGACCTCTGATACTCGGTTCGCGGGTTGATTATGAGGCGTGGCGTGCCCGTGGCCTTTCTCGCAGCATGCGCCCTGCTGGGGCCGGTCACCTCGAACACTCTCGCCTCGGCAGCACCGCCCGAGGTCGGTGAGGGCAGCCGGTTCGAGGGCCGAGCCTCCCGCGACAGCGTCGTCGTGGGCGGGAGCGATGCCGGCAGGGATCGCGACACCCGTCCCGCTGCGGCCGGGGCGAGCCCGCCCGCGTACGAGTACCTGCGCGCGCCACGCGGAATCTGCGGATCGGCCGATGACCCGATCTTCGGCCCTGAGTGTGTCGGCCGTGACATCGTCCTGGAGGTCAACCCAGCCTGCGCGGACAACTCCGAGCCCCTCGGTCCCCTGTTCCGGCGGCCCCTCGACCCGTCGACGCGAGCGGTGTCCGGGACGTGGGAGCAGGTCGATGACGGCGGCTGCCCGGAGGACGGGGACGCGGTGACCTTGTCCGTCGAGGACTTCCGGCGGCTGCCTCTGGTCGCGTCCACGCCCTCTATCCAGCCCGCCGACGGGCGCAACTTGGTCGGGATGCCGCTCATCGTGTTCACGGACGGGGCTCCGCAGGACCTGGCGACCACCGTTCTCGGCGTCCCCGTCACGGTGCGGGCGACGCCGACGCGATTCTCCTGGGACTTCGGGGACGGCACCGAGCCCCTGGTGACCTCGGACGCGGGTGCGCCGTACCCCGACCACACGGTGTCGCACCCTTTCGACCGGCCGGGCACCTACAGCGTCCAGCTGACCACCACGTGGCGCGGCGAGTTCCAGGTCGCGGGCACCGGGGTGTGGCAGCCGGTGGCGGGTACGGCGACGACCGTCTCGGCCCCGTTCACCGTGACGGCCGAGGAGGCCGGGCCGCGGCTCGTCGCCGAGCCGTGAGCCGCACCGACACGCCCGAGGGTGACGCGGGCGCCGTCGTCGGGTGA
>NZ_CAMPHH010000400.1 GCF_946885855.1 uncultured Actinotalea sp.
CCCCGGCTCAGCGCGTCCCAGGCCTCCTGGTCGTCGGCGGCGGGCGCCGGGGTGGCGGGGCGCACCGCGGGCGTCGCGTCGGCGCCGGACGGGGTCGCGACCCGCTCGTGCCGCCGCCCGCCGGCGGACCAGCGGCCGGCGGAGGCCAGCGCGAGGAGCCCCAGCACGACGGCGAGCGCGCCGGCGAGCAGGGCGACCCACGCACCGGCCGTCACGGTCGGCTCCCCGATCAGCGCCCCGACACCGACGGCGGCCTGGGCCCCGGCGGAGGCAGGCCCCTCGGGGTCGCGCAGGACCGCGGCGGCCGACGCGGCGACCAGGACCCCGCCGAGCACGACGCCCGTCGCGGCGACCCGTGCACCCCACCGGCCACCCAGGGCCAGCGCGAGGGCCGACGCGACCACGACGAGCGCACCCGCGGACGCCGACGCCGCGGCGTCCGAGCCCGCGACCGCCACGGCGACCTCGGGCTCGAGCGCGCTGAAGGTGGTGGCGCGGACCCACGTCGCCGTCGTCGCCGCGAGACCGGCCACACCGACGACCAGTCCCCCGACGACGGCGCGGCGCCGCTCCAGGACGGGCCGCGCGGTCATCGCGACGGCTCGACGGCGGACCGCAGGCGCGCCGCGACCTGGACGGCGCGGACCGCGGCCGCGGCCTTGTTCCGCGACTCGGCGTACTCGAGGGCCTCGACGGAGTCCGCCACGATCCCCCCGCCCGCCTGCACGCTCGCGCGGCCGTCGCGGATGAGCGCGGTCCGGATGGCGATGGCCATGTCCATGTCCCCGGCGAAGTCGAAGTAGCCGACCGTCCCGCCGTAGATGCCGCGCCGGGCGGGCTCGAGCTCGTCGATGAGCGCGATGGCACGTGGCTTCGGCGCGCCGGACAGGGTGCCGGCAGGGAACGTCGCCGCGAGCGTCTGCAGGGCGGTCGCACCCGGCCGGAGCCGGCCGACCACGGTGGAGCAGATGTGCATGATGTGGCTGAACCGCTTGATCGCCATGAGCTCGACGACCTCGACGCTCGTCGGCACGCAGACCTTGACGAGGTCGTTGCGGGAGAGGTCGACGAGCATGATGTGCTCCGCCCGCTCCTTGGGGTCCGCGAGCAGCTCCTCGGCCAGCGCCGCGTCCTCCTCCGGCCCCGCGCCCCGCGGCCGGGACCCCGCGATGGGATAGGTCAGGACGCGCCCGTCCGTGACCTTGACCAGCGTCTCCGGGCTCGACCCGACCACGGCGAAGTCGTGCCCGGCCGCGTCCTGCAGCTGGAAGCAGTACATGTACGGGCTCGGGTTGATCGTCCGGAGCACGCGGTAGACGTCCAGCGGGCTGGCCGGGCAGTCCAGGTCCAGCCGCTGCGAGAGCACGACCTGGAAGACCTCGCCGTCGCGGATCGCCTCCTTGCCGGCGCGGACGGCCTCCTCGAACTCCTGCCGCGTGCTGCGGAACTCGAGCTCCGGCTCGGGTCCCGCCCCGAGCACCGCCGGCGGCACGTGCACCGGGGCCGCCAGGGCGGTCTGCATCGCGTCGAGCCGCGCCACGGCGTCCGCGTGCGCCTCGTCCACCCGCTCGTCGGTGGCGTCGAAGTTGATGGCGTTCGCGACGAGCCACACGGAGCCGTCCACGTGGTCCACCACGGCGAGGTCGGTCGCCAGGCAGAGCGTCAGCTCGGGCACCCCGAGCTCGTCCGGCGCCTTGGCCGGCAGCGTCGGCTCCCAGTGCCGCACGACGTCCCAGCCCATGGCGCCCACGAGGCCACCGGTGAGCGGCGGCAGGCCGGCGATCGCGGGTGTCCGCAGCACCTCGAGCGTCTCGCCGAGCACCTCCAGCACGTCACCGGTCACGGGGACGCCGACCGGGACGTCGCCCGTCCACGTGGCCTCGCCGTCGGCGACCGTGAGGGTCGCGCGGGAGCGCACGCCGACGAAGGAGTACCGGGCCCACGTCCCGTCGACCTCAGCCGACTCCAGGATGAACGTGCCCGGGCGGCCCTGCGCGAGGGTCCGGTACAGGCCGACGGGCGTGACGTCGTCGGCGAGCAGCCGGCGCACGACCGGGACGACCCGGCGCGTGCGCGCCAGCTCGCGGAAGGTGCCCAGGCTCGGCCACGTCGCACCCCACGCGAGGTCCGTCGCGTCGGGGCGGGGGTCCTCGCCGCCCGCCGGCCCGCTCACCGGCCCTCCTCCGCCCCGGTCACCGCGCCGTCCCGGCCGCCGACGACGGCGCCCAGGTCACCACCCGCGGCGAAGCACGTCGGGGCGCCGGTGTGGCAGGCCACCCCGACCTGGTCCACCCGGACGAGCACCGCGTCGCCGTCGCAGTCGAGCGCGACCGAGCGGACGTGCTGCACGTGCCCGGACGTGTCGCCCTTGCGCCAGTACTCCTGACGCGACCGGCTCCAGAACGTCACCCGGCCCGAGGTGAGCGTGCGGTGCAGCGCCTCGTCGTCCATCCACCCGACCATGAGCACCTCGCCCGAGTCGTGCTGCTGCACGACCGCGCAGACCAGCCCGGCGTCGTCGCGCTTGAGGCGCGCGGCGACCTCGGGGTCGAGGGCGGAGGGGCGCTGCGGGGACC
>NZ_CAMPHH010000401.1 GCF_946885855.1 uncultured Actinotalea sp.
GGTCCGGGCTGTCGGTCGCCGCCCTCGCCCTCAGCGCGTGCGGCGGCTCCGCCGCCGGCTCGGGCGAGGCCGCCGACCTCGCGGCGGTCACCGACGACGACCTCGACGGCATCACCATCACCGTCGGCGACTTCTTCGGTGACTGCGTGGACGCCGTCGGCGACGAGACGGACCCGGCTGTCGGCACCACCGAGTGCGAGACCATGCGCATCCTCAACAACAAGTTCAACGCGGAGAACCCGTACGGGATCACGGTGAACCGTGAGGCCGGGTCGGAGTGGTCCGTGTACTACGACGCGGTGAACTCGGCCTTCGCCGCCGACACCGCGCCGGACATCCTCTTCATGCACGCGGCGAACATCCCGGACTACTCCGGCCGCGGCCTCCTGCTCCCGCTCGACGACGCCTTCGAGACGGTCGGCATCGACCCCGCCGACCTCACCGAGCCGGCCCTCGCCGGGGTCACCGACGCCGACGGCACCGTCCACGGCGTCCCGCACGACGTCCACGGCAACGTCGTGCACGTCAACGCCGACCTCATGGCCGAGGCGGGCCTCGTCGACGGCGACGGGAACCCGGTCCTGCCGACGAGCCGGGAGGAGCTGCTGGAGCACGCGCAGCAGTTCCAGGAGGCGACCGGGCAGCAGTACCTCGCCTGGGGCAACGACTTCAACATCCCGTTCCGGATGTTCTGGACGCTCGTCGCCCAGCAGGGCGAGACCGTGATCTCCGCCGACGGCGAGGCGACGGTCGACACCGACGCCGGCCGCGAGGCGCTCGACCTCATCGCCCAGCTCTACTCGGACGGCATCGCCCAGCCCTCCCAGACCTACGACTCCTCGCAGCAGGCCTGGCTCAACGGAGGCGTCGGCATCCTCGTCAACGGCACCTGGGTGGTCAACGAGTACAGCCGGTCCGCGGACTTCGACTACCGGGCGCTCGACTTCCCCACGCTCTACGACCAGGCCGGCGTCTGGGCGAACTCGCACACCTGGGTCGTCCCGGTCCAGCAGGACGCCGACCCGGCGCGCTACCGCGCGGCGCTCGAGTACGCGGCCTTCATGCTCGAGCACAACGAGGCGTGGGCGCTCAACACGGGCCACCTGTCCCCGCTGACGTCGGTCCTGGAGAGCGACTCCTACCAGCAGGCCGACCAGCGCGCGGGCTACGCGGGCACCGGTGAGATCGCGAGCCTGGTCCCGCAGGTCGACGGCTGGCAGGGCGCGGAGGACGCGCTGGCGCGGTCGCTGGAGACCGTCTGGCTCACCGGCGCCGGCGTGGACGACGCGCTCGCCGCGGCGCAGTCGCAGGTCGCCGCGCAGCTGGACTGATCCCCGTCCCCGGCCGGCGTCGCCCTCGTTCGGCGCCGGCCGAGGAGCCCGCGGCGGGGGCCGCGGGCGCCCGGTCCCCGCCCCGCACCCCTGCACGGGGCGGGGGCCGGTCGTCGTCCGGGCCCGCCGCAGACAACCTCGCCCGAGGCCGCGGGAGGCCCCACCTAGACTCGTGCGTGCCGGTGGCAGAGCCGGGGGGAGGAACGTCGTCATGGCCGTGAGGCTCCGGGACGTCGCGGAGCGCGCAGGGGTGTCCGTCCGGACGGTGTCCAACGTCGTCAACGACTTCCCCCACGTCAGCCCCGCCGTCCGCGAACGCGTGCAGCGGGCGATCGCCGAGCTGGGCTACGCCCCGAACATGACGGCCCGCTTCCTGCGCGGGGGCCGCACGGGGATGATCGCGCTCGCGGTACCGGACCTGTCGGTGCCGTACTTCGCCGAGCTCGCCGGCCACACCATGCGGGCGGCCCAGCGGCACAGCCTCACGCTGCTCATCGAGGAGACCGGCGGTGACCGCGAGCGGGAGATCCTCTTCGCGACCGGGCCGCGCTCGAGCACGATCGACGGCCTGATCCTCAGCCCGCTCAGCGCCGACGCGGACGACCTGGGCGACCGGTCCCGGACCGTGCCGGTGGTCCTCCTCGGCGAGCGCACCGTCGAGGCGCCGGTCGACCACATCGCGATCGACAACGTCCGCGCGGCCCACGTCGCGACGACCCACCTCCTGCGGATCGGGCGCCGCCGGGTCGCGGCGATCGGCGCCCGCCCCGACCACGACAGCCGGATGGCCGACCTCCGCGTCGAGGGCTACCGGCGGGCCCTCGCCGACGCCGGCGCACCCGTCGCGGACGACCTCGTCGTGGCGACGCCGTGGTTCACGCGCCGGGACGGCTACGACGCCGTCGTCCGGCTGCTGCGTGCGGGCGTCCGGCCGGACGGGCTGTTCTGCCTCAACGACCTGCTCGCCCTCGGTGCCGTGCGCGCCCTGGAGGACCACGGCCTGCGCGTCCCGGAGGACGTCGCCGTGGTCGGCATCGACGGCATCGAGGACGGCGAGTTCTCCCTGCCGAGCCTCACGACGATCGCGCCGGACAAGGCCGGCATCGCCTCGCGTGCGGTCGACCTCCTGGTCAGCCGGATGACCGGCCAGGACGGGCGGCCCGCCGTCGACGACGTCGCCGACTTCGAGCTCGTGGTGCGCGAGAGCACGACCGCCCGCGGCACGCGCCCCCCGGCGG
>NZ_CAMPHH010000402.1 GCF_946885855.1 uncultured Actinotalea sp.
GGTCCCATGTCAGGTCTACGGCGCGGGGGCCGGTCGCGGATGCACGCACGGCGGGCGGATGTGCCGGGCGGCGGGGGAGGGCGCCGTCGTCGGCCGCCGGGACGATGGTCCCTGCGCGGCGTCGGCCGGCGGACCACGCTGGAGGGAGCCGGGCAGGGGCGCTCGCGTCCGTGCCCGGTGACCAGGTGTGACCAGGAGGTCCGGTCTCCGCGCGTGCCGGGCCGGGACGGAGACGGACATGAAGGCGTGGCAGTTCACCGGGACGAACGAGCCGTTCGTGCTCGCGGAGATCCCCGAACCCGAGCCCGGACCCGGCGAGGTCCTGCTCGACATCAAGGCCGCGGGCCTGTGCCACTCGGACGTCGGCGCGATGACGGACGCCGGCTGGATGGCGTTGATCGACTTCACGCCGATCGTGTTCGGCCACGAGATCGCGGGTGTGGTGACGAAGGTCGGCGAGGGCGTCACGCGCGCCGCCGTCGGCGACCGTGTCGGCATCTGCCCGACGGCGGGCCACGGTGCGCCCGGCTACAACCGCAACGGCGGCTTCACGTTCCAGCACGTCGCGCACGAGGACGACCTCGTCCCGATGCCGGACGGTCTGTCGTTCGAGATGGCGGCCCTCGGGACCGACGCCGGGATGACGTCGTACCACGCGATCGCCGTGCGCGGTGAGGTCGCGCCGGGGATGAAGGTCGGCGTCATCGGGCTCGGCGGGCTCGGGCAGATCGGGGCGCGCGTCGGCGTGCTCAAGGGCGCCGAGGTGCACGTGGCGGAGGTCAACGAGGGCGTGTGGCCGCTCGCGGAGAAGATCGGCGCGGTGAGCGTGGTGAAGAGTGTCGACGAGTGGGCCGGGAAGGACTTCGACCTGATCGTGGACTACGCGGGGTTCGGCACGACGACCGCGGGAGCGCTCAAGGCGATCCGGCAGAACGGGCGCGTCGTGCAGGTCGGCATGGGCCGGCTGGAGACGACGCTCGACATCCGCGACGTCATCCTCAAGGAGGCGCAGCTCTGGGGCTCCATGGGCGGCACGAAGGAGGACATCGCGGCGATCTACGCGATGCTCGCGGGCGGTGACATCGACCCGATCACCACGGTGATCGACTTCGACGGCATCCCCGAGGGCCTGGAGAAGCTGCACCGCGGCGAGATCCAGGGCCGCCTGGTGGCGAAGATCGCCGACTGAGGGGTTCGTCGGTGGTGGGCCGGGCGCGATCGCGGCGCCCGGCCGCCGCTGCCCCGTGTGATCGTGGCGGGTTCCCTGCGCCGGGAGCGGGGAACCCGCCACGGTCCCGGGATCGGGGGTGGCGGACTGCCCTCGCGCCTGCGCCGCACTGGTGATCGTGGCGCCTGCCCCGCGTCCGGCGCGGGTGATCCGCCACGCTGATGGGCACCGCGGGGCGTGGCGCGGTGCGGAGGGTGCGGCGGGGCGTGGCGCGGCGTCGGGCGCGCGCCGGCGACGACGGGTGGCGCGCCGTCGGAGACCGGATCAGGCCGTGCGAACCGCGCACGCCGGTCCGCACGGCCGCGCGCTGCCACGCCACCCGCGGGCCCGCAGGGCATCGGCGACCTGGGCCGCGGTCGCGCACGGGCCCACGCGGACGTGGTGCCAGCGGTAGCGCAGGGTGATCTCGCCCCGCTCGACGAGGACGGCGTTGTCCCGCCAGGTGTCGGCGTCCGTGCGACCGTGCGGGTGGGCGAACTGCCCGTCCAGCTCCACGCGCACCCCGAGCCCGACGTAGACCGCGTCCGCGCGGATCCGGCGGCCGCCGACGACCTGCGCCACCTGCCGCGTCGACCGGGGCAGCCCGTGCCGTCGCTCGACGTCCCGGTGGTAGCGGACCTCCATCGCCGACTCGGCTCCGTCGACGACCTCGCCGAGCAGCTCGAGCACCAGCGCCCGGTGCCGCGCACGGGACCGTCGTTCGAGGTCGGCGAGCACCTCCTCCGGGTGCGCTCCCGCTCTCACGGCGGCGGTGAGGACGGCGACGGCGTCGTCGGTACCGCGCACGTGGTGCAGGAGGTCGACGACGGTCGCGCCCCGGGTGGTCAGGTGGAGACCTGCCCGGGCGGTGATCTCGAGCTCCCGGCGTCGGCGGACGACGACATCCCGGTCCGCCGTGACCCGCCGGCCCCACGGGATGGAGATCTCGATGACGCGCGGCGCGGTCGGGACGAACCCGTGGACGAAGGCCGCCGAGCGGTGGCTCAGCGCGGCGCCCGTGCGCGCGAGGAGCAGTGCGGCGCGGGCGCTCGTCCGGAACGTCGAGGGTCCCGCGTGGGTGAGGTAGACGCCGCGCTGGAGCCGCCGCCACTGCCCCGAACGCGCGCGGCGCTCGACGGCATCCGCGCCGAGACCCCGGTCGACGCACTGGGCGACGGTCACGACGCCGTCCTGACGGCGCACGAGGTCGCGGATCGTGGCGGGCACGTTCTCCATGCGCAGATCCGACCGGAGTCTCGGGTCCGCTCCCGTCCCGGGGACGACCCGGCTGTGGACAGCTCGTGCCGTCGCGAGCGTGGGGGGAGGGGGCGAGCTGGGGG
>NZ_CAMPHH010000403.1 GCF_946885855.1 uncultured Actinotalea sp.
CGCCAGGCGGTCCTGCAGGCGGAACGGGCGGTTCCGGCGGCCGGCGCAGCGGCGGTGGTGGCGGCGCCGGCGGCGGCGGTGGTGGCGGCCGAGGGGGCAGCGGCGGCGGCCCGGGCGGGCCCGGACGGCGCGGCGCGGGCGGCGCCCCGACGGGCCGTCGTCGGCTCATCGACTACCCCCGCCAGGGGAAGACGGGCTGGCGGCGCTGGGTGCCGTCCTGGAAGCTCGTCTCCGGGCTCTTCCTGATCCTGCTCGCGGCGCTCGTCGGCCTCGCGGCCTGGGCGTACGCGTCGGTCGACATCCCGGAGCCCGACGACTTCGCCCTCGCGCAGACGAGCACCGTCTACTACGCCGACGGCGAGACGGTGCTGGGCACCTTCGGCGAGGCGAACCGCGAGATCGTCTCGGGCGACACGATCCCGCAGCACGTCAAGGACGCCGTCGTCGCCGCGGAGGACCGCACGTTCTACGAGAACGCCGGGATCTCCCCCACCGGCATCGCCCGCGCCCTGTGGAACAACCTGCGCGGGAACGCCACGCAGGGCGGCTCGACGATCACGCAGCAGTACGCCGAGCGCTTCTACTTCGGCACGACCGTCGACGACTACCGGGGCAAGATCCGCGAGGCGATCCTGGCGATCAAGCTCGACCGCGCACAGGACAAGGACGAGATCCTCGAGAACTACCTCAACACGATCTTCCTCGGCCGCGGCGCCTACGGCGTCGAGCGGGCCGCGCAGGAGTACTTCGGCGTCCCGGTCGACCAGCTCGACGTCTCCCAGGCCGCGCTCATCGCCGGGATCATCCCGTCCCCGAACAACTGGGACCCGCGCAACGACCCGGCGCGTGCCGAGCAGCGCTGGAACTACGTGCTCGACGGCATGGTCGAGATCGGCCGGCTGACCCAAGCGGAGCGCGACGCCCTCGTCTTCCCCGAGACGATCGAGTGGGTGCGCGACGACCGGCTCGCCGGCCCCCGCGGCTACCTGGTCCGCGAGGTCGAGCGGGAGATCGTCACCCGCTCCCCGGTCTCCGAGGACGAGCTCTACACGCGCGGCTACCGGATCGTCTCCACGATCGAGGCGCCGATGCAGGAGTCGATCGAGGCTGCGGCGCAGTCCCTGCCCGAGGACCGCCCGGAGAACCTCCGGGTCGCGATGGTCTCCCTCGACCCGGCCGACGGCGCGATCAAGGCGATGTACGGCGGGCCCGACTACCTCACCATCTCCCGGAACGCGGTGACCCAGGACACCGCGCAGGCAGGCTCGACGTTCAAGCCCTTCACCCTGGTCGCCTACCTGGAGAACGGCGGGTCGCTGCGCTCGCGGTACGACGGCGACAACCGGATCCCGATCGAGGGCTTCGCCGAGCCGCCCCGGAACTTCGGGAACGAGAGCTTCGGGGAGATCGACGTCGTCCGGGCCACGGCGCAGTCGGTCAACACGGTGTACGCCCAGATGAACGTCGAGGTCGGGCCGTCGACGACGGCGCAGGTCGCCGTCCGCGCGGGTCTCGACGAGGACACCCTCGGTCTGCTCGGGCCGGACTTCGAGGTCCCGGCGAACGTGCTCGGCACGGCGTCGCCGAACCCCCTGGACATGGCCGAGGCCTACAACACCTTCGCGGCCCAGGGCATCCACCACGAGCCGTTCATCGTCCGGTCGATGGAGTACCTCGACGGCGGGACCGTCTACCAGGGCGCCGGGGAGAGCGACCGGGAGTTCGCCGAGGACGTCATGGCCGACACGACGTACGCCCTCCAGCAGGTCGTCGAGCGGGGCTCCGGCGAGCCGGCGCAGGGCATCGGCCGCCCGTCGGCCGGCAAGACCGGTACCTCCCAGGAGAACCGGTCCGCCTGGTACGTCGGCTACACCCCGCAGCTGACGACGGCGGTCGCGATGTACCAGGTGTCCGCCGACGGGACGACGGCCGAGACGATCACCCCGTTCGGCGACTTCGTCAACCGGGAGATCACCGGTGGGTCCTACCCGGTCCGGCTCTGGACGACGCACATGGCCCGGGCCCTCGAGGGGACCGAGGTCATCCCGTTCCCGGAGCGCGCGGACATCGGCGAGCCGAACCTGCCGCCGATCATCTCCGTGCCGTCGGTGGTCGGTCTCCCCGAGGCCGAGGCGGCGGCGCAGCTGCGGGCGGCCGGCTTCGGCGTCGCCGTCGAGCGCGCGACCGACGCCGCGGTGCCGGAGGGCAACGTCATCAGCCAGAGCCCGTCGGGTGAGGCCGAGCAGGGCTCGACCGTGACGATCGTCGTCTCGGAGGGCTCCGGCCTGGTCGACGTGCCGAACGTGGTGGGGCAGACCGCCGAGCAGGCACGGTCGGCGCTCACGGCGGCGGGCTTCTCGGTGACCGCACGCGACGTCGAGGCCGACGCCCCGCCCGGGCAGGTCGTCGCGCAGAGCCCCGCGGGCGGTCAGGCGGAGCCAGGCAGCCTCGTGACGATCGACGTGTCGACGGGTCCGGCGGAGGAGGAGCCGGCGCCCTCGCCCACGCCGACGACGCCCACGCCGCCCGCCTCCCCGCCGGACC
>NZ_CAMPHH010000404.1 GCF_946885855.1 uncultured Actinotalea sp.
CCACGGAACGTCCCCGCTGGCGGTGATGGTGGGCGACGGCGCCGGCAGCGGGGGCGGGTCCCCGTCAGCCCGCGCGGCGCAGGCGGAGGCTGTTGCCGACCACCATGACCGAGCTCGCGGCCATCGCGGCACCCGCGATCATCGGGTTGAGCAGGCCCAGCGCCGCCAACGGGATCGCCGCGACGTTGTAGCCGAACGCCCAGACCAGGTTCTGCTTGATGATCCGCAGCGTCCGGCGCGACAGGCGGATCGCCTGCCCGGACGCCACGAGGTCGCCGCGCACGAGCGTGATGTCCGCGGCCTGCATCGCCACGTCCGTGCCGGTGCCCATCGCCAGTCCCAGGTCCGCCTGCGCGAGGGCCGCGGCGTCGTTGACGCCGTCGCCGACCATCGCGACGACCCGGCCCTCGGCCTGCAGCCGCGCCACGACGTCGACCTTGTCCGCGGGGAGGACCTCCGCGACGACCTCGTCGATGCCGACCTGCCCGGCCACGACCCGCGCCGCCCCGGCGTTGTCCCCGGTCAGCAGGACGGGACGGAGGCCGAGCTCCCGCAGCTCGCCGATCGCCCGGACCGACGTCGGCTTGACCGGGTCGCGCAGCACGAGCACGCCCCGGGCGGCGCCGCTCCAGGCGGCCATGACCGCCGTGGCGCCGTCGGCCTCCGCCGCCGTGAACGCCGCGTCCAGCGCCGACGTCTCGACGCCCTGCTCGCGCAGCCACGTCGGGCGTCCGACGAGGACGCGACGCGCCAGACCCACACCGCTGTGCGCGGTGCGCACCACGCCGACGACGCCGCGGCCCGGCTCGTTCGCGAACTCCGTCACCTGGTCCTCGCCGATCGCGACGCCGTCGGCGCCGACCGCGACCGCGGACCCGCCGCCCGGCTCGGGCGCACCGCCCGTCGTCACGGTGTCCCGCGCGCCGGCCGCGATGGCGCGGGCGATCGGGTGCTCGCTGCGACCCTCGACGGCGCCGGCGAACCGGAGGACCTCCTCCCGGTCCACGCCGGGCGCGGGGATCGTGTCGACGAGCTCCATCCGGCCCTGCGTCACCGTGCCGGTCTTGTCGAGCACGACGGTGTCGACCCGTCGGGTGGACTCGAGGATCTCCGGGCCCTTGATGAGGATGCCGAGCTGCGCGCCGCGGCCGGTGCCGACGAGGAGCGCCGTCGGCGTCGCGAGCCCCAGCGCGCAGGGGCAGGCGATGATGAGGACGGCCACCGCCGCGGTGAACGCCGCCTGCGGCCCGCCGCCGGCGAGCAGCCAGACGACGAGCGTCGCCAGCGAGATCACCATGACGATCGGCACGAAGACCGCGCTGATCCGGTCCGCGAGGCGCTGCACCGGGGCTTTGCCGCTCTGCGCCTGCGTGACGAGGCGCCCGATCTGGGCGAGCATCGTCTCCTCACCGACGCGCGTCGTGCGGACGACCAGGTAGCCCGAGGTGTTGATCGTGGCGCCGGTGACCTGCGAGCCGGGCTCGACGTCGACCGGCACCGGCTCGCCGGTGAGCAGCGAGGTGTCCACGGCGCTCGTGCCCTCGACGACGACGCCGTCCGTGGCCACCTTCTCGCCGGGCCGCACCGCGAAGAGGTCGCCGACGGCGAGCCGGTCCACCGGGACCCTCCGCTCGGTCCGGCGCCCGTCGGGGCCGGTCTCCAGCAGCGCCGCCTCGGTCGCACCCATCGAGAGCAGCGACCGCAGCGCGTCGCCCGCCTGCCGGCGGGACCTGTGCTCCCAGTACCGGCCGAGGAGCAGGAACGTCGCGACGACGGACGCCACCTCGAAGTAGAGCTCCGGCATGTGCATCTCGCCGATGGCGAGCCGGGGGACCAGCGTCGGCTCCATCCGCATGCCGATCTCGCCGGCGCCGCCGAGCGTCACGGCCCACAGCGACCACGCGCTCGCGGCGATGATGCCGCTGGACACGAGCGTGTCCATCGTGGACGAGCCGTAGCGGGCGGCCCGGGCGGCTGCGCGGTGGAACGGCCACGAGGCCCAGGTCACGACGGGCAGCGCGAGCGCGGTGACGACCCACTGCCAGCCGGGGAACTGCAGCGGCGGGATCATCGACAGCAGCGTGATCGGCACCGTGAGCGCGGCCGCGACGACGAGCCGCCGGCGCAGGTACGCGCCGCGGTCCTCCGTGGGCGCCGAGGTGTCCTCGTCGGGGGTCATCTCGTGGCCCTCGGGCATCGCGTGACCTGAGAGGGCGTGGTCACGGACGTCGTGCGCGTCAGGTGCCGGGTCGCCGTGCCGGGTCGCCGTCCGCCCCGCCGTCCGGCTGTCCTTGAGGACGGTCGCGGTGTACCCGGCGGACTCGACGGCCCGCACGACCTGCTCCGTGGCGACGTCGTCGGTCAGCTCCACCCGGGCGGTCTCCGTGGCGAGGTTGACGACGGCCTCCGCGCCCGGGATCTTCCGGATCTTCTTCTCCACGCGGGCCACGCACGAGGCGCAGGTCATGCCGCCGACGGCGAGGTCGAGCACCGCGACCGGGGCGGTCGCCTGATCGAGGGGTCCGGGCGTGGCCGGGGG
>NZ_CAMPHH010000405.1 GCF_946885855.1 uncultured Actinotalea sp.
CTGGCGGCGGCTGCGGAGGAGATGTCGGCGACGACGACGCAGATCGCCTCGACGGCGGAGGAGACCGCGGCGCAGGCCGGGGTCGTCTCGGCCGCGGCGGAGCAGGTCACCCGGAACGTGCAGACCGTCGCGGCCGGCTCGGAGCAGATGGGCGCCTCGATCCAGGAGATCGCCCACAACGCCACCCGCGCCGCGGAGGTCGCCCGCACCGCGGTCACCGCTGCCGCGACCACCTCCGAGGCCGTGGGCCGCCTGGGCGAGTCCTCCAAGGAGATCGGCAACGTCGTCAAGATGATCACCTCGATCGCCGAGCAGACCAACCTCCTGGCCCTCAACGCGACCATCGAGGCCGCCCGCGCCGGCGAGGCCGGCAAGGGCTTCGCCGTCGTCGCCGGAGAGGTCAAGGAGCTCGCCCAGGAGACCGCCCGCGCCACCGAGGACATCGCCCGCCGCGTGGAGTCCATCCAGACCGACACCGTCGGCGCCGTCGCGGCGATCACCCAGATCAGCGAGATCATCACCAGCATCAACGACTTCCAGACCACCATCGCCTCGGCGGTGGAGGAGCAGACCGCCACCACCGCGGAGATGAACCGCAACGTCACCCAGGCCGCCGCCGGCTCCGGGGAGATCGCCGCCAACATCGCCGGCGTCGCCGGCGCCGCCGACCTCACCACCGCCGGCGTCACCCAGTCCCGCGAGGCCGTCACCTCCCTGGCCCGCATGTCCACCGAGCTCAAGACCCTCGTCGCCCAGTTCCGCTTCTGAGCGGCGTCCGTCCCCGCTCCCGGCGGGGCCGGCGTGACGAGACACGGGACGGCCCCGTGGACCACGGTCCACGGGGCCGTCCTCGTGCGTCAGCCGGTCGTGCCGACCCGCGCGGGCGGGTGGCGCGGTCTCAGCCGTTCGTGCCGACCGGGACGCGGCCCGCACCGCCCTCTCCCGGGCCCGCGGCGCCGTCGCCGTCGCCGCCCTCCCGGCGGGTCGAGCCCCCGCGGCGCCACAGCGGCTCGAGCGAGGCCATCTCCTCCTCGGTCGCCATCCGGAACGGCGGGGCCGACGGCGCCTCGAGGGCCTTGCGGCCCTGGCCCCGGGTCGCCCGCAGGCTGAGGTAGATCGAGACACCGATGATCGTCGCGACCACGGCGAGCGAGACCGTCGTCGGGATGTAGAAGACGTCGATCTTCAGCATCATCTTGACGCCCACCCAGATGAGGACCAGCGCCAGCCCGATCTTGAGGTAGACGAAGCGGTGGATCAGGTCCGCGAGCAGGAAGTACATCGCGCGCAGGCCGAGGATCGCGAAGGCGTTCGCGGTGAAGACGAGGAACGGCTCGCTCGTCACCGCGAAGATCGCCGGGATCGAGTCGACGGCGAAGATGATGTCCGTCACCTCGACGAGCACGAGGACCGCCAGCAGCGGCGTGGCCACGACCACCCCCGCCTTGCGGACGAGGAACCTCTGACCGTGGTACGCGTCGGTCATCGGCACCCAGCGACGGAACAGACGCAGCGCCCGGGACTTCTCGGGGTCCAGGTGCTCGTCGCGCTGGCGGATCATCCGGTAGCCCGTCCACAGCAGGAACGCGGCGAAGAGGTAGAGGATCCAGCCGAAGCTCGCGATGAGCACGGAGCCTGCGGCGATGAAGGCCCCGCGGAAGATCAGCGCGCCGAGCACGCCGAGGAACAGGACGCGGTGCTGGAACTCCCGAGGCACCGCGAAGTACGTGAAGATGATCGCCCAGACGAAGACGTTGTCGACGGCGAGCGACTTCTCGATGAGGTAGCCGGCGAAGTACTGCTGGCCCGCCTCGGCGCCCCAGACGCGCCACACGATCGCGCCGAACGCGACGCCGAGCGCGACCCAGACGGCGGACCAGACGGCCGCCTCCCGGACCGCGATGACGTGCGCCTTGCGGTGCGCGACGAGGTCGACGGCGAGCATGACGAGGATGGCGCCGAGCACGGCGAACCAGACCCACAGGGAGACGTCCACGAGGACCCTTCCGGTCGATGACCGGAGGTCTCTCCCGGCTCCTGGGCCCCAGCGGGACCTCGGTGGCCCGCGGCGCCGAGCCCGTGTCGGACGGGCTGTGATGACGACGACCGCGAGGCGGGATACTCCCCTCCAGCGCAGCTCGGGGCTGCGACCGGAGTAGTGAAACAAACTTCAGGTGTCGCGTCAACGTCCGGGCGGGTGCCGTGCCCGGGCAGCCTGCGCCGGCCCGCGCCCGCGCCGGCGGCGGCGCCCCCCCCTACGCCAGCGCGTGCACCTGCGCCCGGCCGCCGTCGGCGACCGCGACCACCAGCGCCGCCGCCGCCGGGACCGCGAGGCCCATGACGCCGGCGCTCGTGAACACCTCGCACGTCGCCCCGTCCACGAGCACGCGCACCGCGCCCTCGCCGCGCGGCATCTGCCAGGACGTCCGGCCGACCCGCGCGACGACGACGTCGGCCCCCGGCTCGGGCACGCCGACCAGCCCCCCCCCCCCCGCCCGGGGGGGTTGTCA
>NZ_CAMPHH010000406.1 GCF_946885855.1 uncultured Actinotalea sp.
ACCCCCGACCACCCCGAGGATCTCGCCGCCGAGGAGCCGACGGCCCCTCAGGCACCCGACCACCCCTTGGTCCTCGTCCTGCACGGCGCGCGGGGCGACCTCGCCCGCCGGTCCGTCTACCCCGCGCTCGCCACGCTCCACCGTCGCGGCCTGCTCCCGGCGCACTGGGCGCTCCTGGGCACCGGCCGCGAGGACATGCCGGACGAGGAGTTCCGCGACCTCGTCGCGCAGTCGCTGCGGGAGTTCGGCGGCGAGGACGGCACCGACGAGGCGCGCGAGGACGTCGTCGCGGCGCTGACCCGGCACACCGTGTTCTGCTCGGAGGTCGGCGACGACGAGCCCGGCACCCTGCCCCCCGCGCTCGACCACGTGCGCGGGGTCCTGGCCGAGGCGGCCGACCGCGAGCCGGGCGACGTCGTCGTCGTGCACTACCTCGCCATCCCGCCGGCGGCCTTCGAGCCGCTCACCCGCAACCTCGACCGGCACGGTCTGACGCGCGGGCCCGACGGCCGCGCGGACGCCGTGCGGGTCGTCTACGAGAAGCCCTACGGCACGGATCCCGACTCGTTCCGCGAGCTGGACGCCGTCGTCCACGACGCCCTCGAGGAGTCGCAGGTCTTCCGGATCGACCACTTCCTCGGCAAGGAGGCGGTGCAGAACCTCCACGTCCTGCGCTTCGGCAACGAGCTGTTCGCGAGCGTGTGGGA
The DNA here is from genome assembly GCF_946885855.1 of uncultured Actinotalea sp. The sequence goes on from NZ_CAMPHH010000406.1 coordinate 708, forward strand.
CGCGCGGCACGTGGAGCAGGTGCAGATCGACGTCCCGGAGACCCTCGACGTCGCCCAGCGCGCCGACTTCTACGACGCCACGGGCGCCGCGCTGGACATGGTCGTCAGCCACCTCTTCCAGGTCGCCGCGCAGGTCGCGATGGAGCCGCCGCAGGGCATGGACATCGACAACCTCGTGGCCGCGCGCGAGGCCGCGATCGCCTGCTTCCGCCCGCTGGACCCCACCGACGACGTCGTGCTGGGCCAGTTCGAGGGCTACCGCGACATCGAGGGCGTCGAGGACGGCTCGACGACCGACACCTTCATCGCCGCGCGCCTGTGGGTCGACAACAACCGCTGGCGGGGCGTGCCGTTCCTGCTGCGCACCGGCAAGCGGATGGCGGCGTCGGCGCAGCGCGTCACGCTCGTGCTCCGGCAGGACCCGGAACAGCTCTTCGGCGACAAGGTCGAACCCGGTCTCATCAGCCTGTCGCTCCAGGGCGACGGGGCGATCGAGGTGACGACGAGCATCAAGAAGCCCGGCCCGGACCTGGACATCATCGCGGGGACGGCGCGGCTCGACCTCGGCGAGGTGGAGGACGGCGAGCCGCTCGCCCCGTACGCATCGCTGCTGCACGACGTGCTCGTCGGCGACCGCTCCCTGTTCACCACGCCGGCGGGCCTCGAGCACGCGTGGCGCGCGTTCGAGCCGCTGCTCGGCGGGGACCGGCCCGAGCCGCTGCCGTACGAGCCCGGGTCGTGGGGACCGGCGGCGGCGACCCGGCTGGCGCACCCGCACGGGTGGCTCGCGGGCGACTGACCGGACCCTCGCACGGCGAGGCACCTCCGCAGGGCGGAGGGGCGGTGTCCCCATGTCGTCCTCCCGGTGGATCCGACGGCGGTGTCGCGCGCCGTAGCGTCATGCCGGGCACGCGGCCGCGCGCCCCGGGGGGAGGCGACGGGGCATGGCACTCGACACCACGGCCGCGACCCCCGAGCGCCCCTCCACGGACGGTGCCACCGGCCGACCCACCGACCCGCTCACCCCGGGGCCGGCCGGCCCTCCCGCAGCCGCCCGACGACGCCGCGGCGTCCGGGTCGCGGCCGGGGTCGCCCTGGCGGTCGGTGCCGTCGCGGTGTGGGAGCTCGGCGCGCTCCACGACGACGGCCCGCTCCTCGGGGGCGAGGAGTGGGGCTGGACCTCCTGCCAGAGCCGGCCGGAGCCGGGCCTGGTGGACTTCACGATCGGTGGCGTCCTCGCGACGCCGACGGCGGACGTCGTCGTCCTCGGGGTGCGCGCGGTCAACCCGCGCAACGTGGTGGTCCGCGACGGTGCCGCGCTGCCCTTCCTCGGGGACCGGGACGGCGACGGGGACGAGACGATCCTCGGTGAGCGCGCCGGGTACCCGCCGACGGACCCGACGGGGGCCGACGTCGTCTGGGCGCAGGGCGACCCGCTCGTGGGGACGCTGCTCGTCCGCGGCGCGCCGACGAACCTCGTCTGGCACGCCGAGGTGGTCGACCCGTCCCGCGACGCCGCCTACGACGCCGTGCAGGTCGAGTACCGCAGCGGCCACCGGCGCCACGTCGCCGTCGTCGAGCACCGCTGGTCGGTCCCCGGGGGCGCGGACCCGCAGGCCTGCGCGACGCGGTGAGGGACGGCGGGCGTCGTCGGGTCGACGCCGCGGCCGGCCCGGCGCCGGTGCCTGGGCCGGCGCTGAGGGACGGCTGGGCGACGCGGCGGTTCCGGTTGCCGACCCCGCGGCGCCGTCGTTCGATCACCCCATGACCGAGACCACGTCCCCCACCCCCGCTGC